>NZ_JBKGHJ010000014.1:0-42141 GCF_046520365.1 Corallococcus sp. 4LFB | reverse complement strand
CCGGGCCTCCGCGGCGGCTCCGCGCGGCCTCCACGAGGAGGCTCGCCTGCACCTGGTCCTCCAGGCCGGCCTGGCACTCCGCGCAGCCGGCGAGGTGGCGCTGGAAGGCCTCGGCGTCCTCGGGCGGAAGCTCTCCGTCCACGAAGGCGGCGAGCTGTTCACATGACGCCGTCACGCCGGCCCTCCGCGGTCCCTTCCCGGGCCAGGAGCAGCTCCTTGAGCTTCTTGCGCGCCCGGAACAGGCGGGTGCCCACCGTCATGGACGGGATGCCGAGCCGCCGGCCGATCTCCGCGTAGCTCTGTCGCTCCATGTCCTTCATGCGGACCACCTCGCGCAGCTCCGGGGGAAGCTGTTCCACCGCCTGCCACACGTCGTCCAACGTGTAGCGCGCCCACGTCTCCGGGGCGGCATCGGCCTCCGCCAGGGTGTCCCCCATCGTGTCGGTGAACTCCTCGTGGGGGTGGCGCCGGTCGTGCCGGCACCAGTCGAGGAAGCGTCGAACGAGGATGGACGCCAGCCACGCCATGGGGGGCGCGGACCGGTCATACGTATGAAACGCGCGGAAGGCGCGCTCGTAGGTCTCCTGCAACAGGTCCTTCGCATCCGCCGGGTTGCGGCCCCGGCACAGGATGCGGGCTCGCGCCTCCAGCGCCGGCGCGCACCGCGCGACGAGCGCCTGGAACTCCCCGGCGTCCACACGGGAAGCCGAAGGCACCTCCGTGTCGGATGCGGAGGACTCCCCGGGCCGAGGGGCGACGCGGGGCGATCGCGAGCGGAACACCACGGGGACGTTCCTAGCAGGAGCGGCCCCGCCCGCGAAGTCTATCGACACCCTCCCCAGCGCTTCCCACCCGGCAGGTGGGACGCCTGGGACGGCGGCCCGGAGGGCTAGCAGGGACCGTTGCCGACGCGAACCCCCGTACGCCCCCGGGCCTTGAAGACCCCCAGCGCCGCTCCGAAGCCCGTGACGCGCATCTTGCTGTAGCCGGACCCGCCCGAGCCGATGTTGAAGCGCAGCACGCAGAACCCGTTCGGGAAGAGGAGCCCCGGCGACGGGGCGGAAGGAATGAAGCGCATGGGTGACTCCGGAAGCAGGGCCCGTGGCCGGGCTCCTCCCTGTTACGTCCGGTGTCGCGCTTATTCCCCCGTGCCATTTCCACGCCGTTTTTTGGCCGTGCTAAGGCACCGCGCGTGGACATCGCCAAGCCCTACCTGCTGTTCCTGGGGGACGTGAAGGATCAGCTCGCGGCCAAGACGGCCCACGGCATCGTGGACTGGCGGCCCGACTGGTGCGTGGGTCAGCTGCGCCTCCCGGGCTGCGTGGCGGACTGTGGCCTGCCGGACATGGACCTTGCCCAGGCGAAGGCGAAGGGCGCGCGCACGCTGGTGGTGGGCGTGGTGAACCCGGGCGGGGTGCTGGCGGACGCGTGGGTGGACACGCTGGCGCGGGCGCTGGAGGCCGGGCTGGACGTGGCCACCGGGCTGCACAAGCGGCTGTCCTCGTTTCCCACCGTGGCCGCCGCGGCGGCGAAGCACGGGCGCAGGCTGCACGACGTGCGCTTCCCGGACCGGGACTTCGCCACGGGCCAGGGCACGAAGCGGCCCGGCCTGCGCGTCCTGACCGTGGGCACCGACTGCGCGGTGGGCAAGAAGTACACGGCGCTGGCGCTGGAGAAGGAGCTGCGCCAGCGCGGGTGGAAGGCGGACTTCCGGGCCACCGGGCAGACGGGCATCCTCATCTCCGGGCGCGGCGTGGCGCTGGACGCCGTGGTGTCCGACTTCGTCTCCGGCGCGGCGGAGTGGCTCACGCCCGCGAACGACGCGGACCACTGGGACGTGGTGGAGGGCCAGGGGTCGCTGTTCCATCCTTCCTTCGCGGGCGTCACGCTGGGCCTGCTGCACGGCGCGCAGCCGGACGCCTTCATCGTCTGTCACGAGCCCACGCGCACGCGCATGCGCGGCGTGCAGCACCCGCTGCCGTCCCTCCAGGACGTCATCGACCGCACGGTGCTGGAGGGCCGGCTGACGAACCCCGCCATCCAGTGCACGGGCATCGCCATCAACACCGCACACCTGGGCGAGGCTGAGGCGCTGTCGCTGCTGGAGGCCACCGGCCGGGCGCATGGCCTGCCCTGCGTGGATCCCCTGCGCACGGGCGCGGGCCCCCTGGCCGACGCGCTGGCGAGCCGCTTCCCGCGCGGGTGACACACCGCCTTGCCGAAACCCGCTCCACCGGAGCGGGTCACGGTATATTGAGGACACCATGGGACGCATTTTCGAGACACGCAAGGCGACGATGTTCGCCCGCTGGAACAAGATGGCGAAGGTCTTCACGCGCATCACGAAGGACATCGTGATCGCGGTGAAGGCGGGCGGGCCGAACATCGAATCGAACCCCGCGCTGCGCCGGGCCGTGCAGAACGCCCGCGCGGCGAACATGCCCAAGACCAACGTGGACGCGGCCATCAAGCGCGCCAGCGGTCAGGACCAGGCCGACTACCAGATCCTCCTCTACGAAGGCTACGCGCCCCACGGCGTGGGCATCCTGGTGGAGGCCGCCACGGACAACGTCACGCGCACCGTGGCCAACGTCCGCTTCCCCTTCACCAAGCTGGGCGGGAGCATGGGCACGGCGGGCAGCGTGTCCCGCCTCTTCGAGCACATGGGCGCCATCCGCCTGGACGCCGAGGGCGTGAACCAGGAGGAGCTGGAGCTGGAGCTCATCGACCACGGCCTGGAGGAGATGGGCGAGACCACGGGTGAGAAGGGCGAGAAGCAGCTGCTCCTGCGCTGCAAGTTCGCGGACTTCGGCAAGCTCATGTCCGCGATTGAAGCCAAGGGCATCGCGCCCGTGTCCACGCAGTCCGAGTACATCCCCCTGCCCGGCACCCTCAAGGAGCTGCCCGAGGAGCAGGCCACGGAGGTGCTCAAGCTGGTGGACATGCTGGAGCAGGACGACGACGTGCAGCACGTCTTCCACAACCTCGCCTGAAGCACCGGCATCCGGTCCCCGTGCGCATCCGCCGGGATGCGCGCGGGTGTACGAGGGGAGTCCATGTCGGACGAGGGTGAAGGGCAGGGCCTGCGGGACACGGTGAAGCGGCTGGAGGCGACCGTCACCGCCCTGGAGACACGGCTCGCGAGGCTGGAGGCCCGTGAAGCGCCAGCGCCGCGTCCCGGGTCCACGCCCGCCGTCCCCCCGGTCCCCGCCGCCGCGCCGCCCGTGGCCGCGCCCGAGCAGCGGGACCTGGAGGCGCATGTCGGCACCTACTGGCTGAGCCGCCTGGGCATCGTGGCGCTCATCATCGGCATCGCGTACCTCATCACCTACCACTTCGGGGAGCTGGGGGTGCTGGCGCGCGTGGGCGCGGGCTACCTGCTCAGCGCGGGGCTGGGCGCGTTCGGGCTGTGGCTGGCGCGGCGGCATCAACTGTTCGGCCGCATCGTCTTCGGCGGGGGCCTGGCGCTCGCGTACTTCGTCACCTACGCGCTGCACTTCATCCCGGCGGTGCGGGTCATCGACAGCGAGGTGCTGGCGCTGGTGCTGCTGGCGGGCTTCGTGGTGGCCATCGTCACCATCGCGCACCGGATGCAGTCGGAGACGGTGGCGGGCATCGCGCTGTTCCTGGGGCTGCACACGGGGATGCTCAGCGACATCACCGCGTTCACGCTGCTGTCCACCTCGCTGCTCGCGGCGGGCGCGCTGTTCTTCCTCGTGCGCAACCGCTGGGTCATCGTTCCCATGTCCAGCCTGGTGGCCGTGTACAGCACGCACGTCGTCTGGGCGCTGCGCACGGGCCACATGGCGCCGGGGCCCCGGAGCACGACCGCCTGGTGTTGAGCCTGGGCTTCCTCGCGCTCTACTTCCTGCTGTTCTCCGTGGCGCTGCTCGTCCGTCCGCGCGAGCTGCCCGTGCGCGCGAGCCTCGCGTTCACGCTGCTCAACTGGGCGGGCCTGACGTCGCTGGGCGCGTACGAGGTCTCCCAGGAGCAGGATCCGGGCCTCTTCACGTTCCTGCTCGTCGTCGCGCTGGCGCACGGCGCGGGGGCGGCCGTGTCGCGGCTCCAGCGTGCGCCCGCGGCCCTGACGCACGCGTACCTCGCGCTGACCGCGGTGACGCTCGCGCTGGCCATGCCCGCGCGCTACGACGACGTCGCGCTGGTGGCGGCGTGGACGGTGACGGGGCTCGTCGCGGGCCTGGCCGCGCGGGGGGTGGAGGCCCCGGTGCTGCGCGGCGTGGGCGTGCTCATCCTCTACGTGGCGCTGGGCGCGTGTGAGTGGGAGACGCCGGGACGGCTGACGCTGCTCGCCGGGTTGGTGGTGGCGTTCGTGCTGGTGGAGCGCGGCGGGAGCGTGCGCGTCGCCGGCCTGCCCCAGCCCGAGGCCCGGACGCGCTTCACCGCCGTCTGCGCGGTGGGCGCGGGGCTGTCCCTGGTGGCGCTGGTGGGCGCGCGGATGCCCGAGGGGCTCGTCACACTGGGCTGGGTCATCGCGGCGTTCCTCCTCTTCGGCGTGGGCTTCGCGGTGCGCGAGCGCTGGTACCGGCTGGCCGCGCTGGCGGTGCTGGGGCTCGCCCTGGGCCGGCTGGTGCTGGTGGACGTGGCGAAGCTGCCGCCGGATCAACGCGTGCTCACGTTCATCCTGCTGGGCGTCATGCTGCTGCTCGTCTCATACACCTACACCCGGCTGCGCGACCGGCGCGGGTGAAGACAGACATCGCGAGCATGCGACGGGAGGCGGCCTCTCAGGTATCGCTCTCCTGCCGCTCCGTCACCCGGTACTCCTGCCGGTAGACCTTGCCCCCTCGCTCGAAGGTCTCCACCACGGTGAGGCCGTCCTCGGAGAGGACCAGGCGGTAGTTCGTGTCCGCCGTGGGCGTGCTCACCGTGTAGGTCCCGAAGGGAAGCCTGAAGACCACGCGCGGTGGGCGGTCCGGGCAACAGGCCGTCAACAGCGTGGAGGCCAGGGCGCTGGTCAGCATGCCCGCGAGCACGATGCCGAGCTTCCTCATGGCTGCCTCTGGAGGTTGAGGTTCCGGTAGAGCTCTCCCGTGCCTTCCGTCGGCTCGGCCTCGAAGAGCAGGGCCCGCGCGAACTCGCCGGTCGCTCCGGCCTCCGGCCGCACGGCCCACACGTTGTAGACGGCGCCAATGGGGCCCGGGCCCTGCTCGGGGATGATGGAGACGCCATCCGCGGTGGCCGACACGAGCCGCAGCCGGACGCCTTCGGCTTCATCATTCAGTGGATCGCACACGTTCCCCTGGAGCTTCGCGCCCGCGAACAGGGGCCAGCCCAGCGCGAGTCCCGCGCAGAAGAGTGCCGCGGGGACGACCTTGCGACGATGCGAGGAAGGCATTGGCATTGGCATTGGCATGGGCCAGGAGCCTGCTCCAACTCCCTCGTGAAGCGCCAGATACACTGAGACAGGCTAGCCTTGTGTCTCCTTGCCTCAGGAGCCTCCATGAGCCTCGCCTACCGCCGACAGAGCACCTTGCACCGGGGCTGCACGCTGAGCTGGTTCGTGGAGGGAGACGGTCCTCCGGTGGTGATGATCCAGGGGGTGGGCATCGGCGCCACCGGCTGGCGGCCCCAGGTGGAGGGGCTGGCCCCCCACTTCCGCTGCCTCTGCCTGGACAACCGGGGCTTCGGCGCCAGCCAGCCTCCGGGCGACGCGCTCACGGTGGAGCTGATGGCCGAGGACGTGCTCGCGCTGATGGACGCGCAGGACTGGAAGAGCGCGCACGTCCTGGGGCACTCGCTGGGCGGACTCGTCGCGCTGTACCTCGCGCACCGGGCCCGCGAGCGGGTGCGCAGCCTCACGCTCCTGTGCACGTTCGCGACGGGCGCGGTGCCCACCCGGCTCACGCCGCGCATGCTGATCATGGGCCTGCGCACGCAGGTGGGCACGCGGCGCATGCGGCGCCACGCCTTCCTCCGGATGGTGCTGGCGCCGGAGGAGCTGGCCCACGCCGACAAGGATGCGGTGGCGGAGCAGCTCGCGGCGCTGTTCGACCATGACCTCGCGGATCAGCCCCCCGTGGCGATGCGGCAGTTCCGGGCCATGGGGAGCGCGGACGCCACGCCGTTCCTCCGGGGGCTGGCGGGCCTGCCGACCCTGGTCGTGAGCGCCACGCACGACCCCATCGCGCCCCCCACCGCCGGGCAGGCCCTGGCGGTGGGAATCCCGGGCGCGCGCTTCGTGGAGCTCCCGCAGGCCTCGCACGGCGTCACGCTGCGCTTCGCGGAGCGCGTCAACGCGCTGCTGCGCGAGCACCTGGACACCGCGGAGGCCTCCCTTCAGGTCGCGCGGTCCGGGTAGGGCTTCGTCACGGAGGACAGGGCCGGTCGAAGTACAGCACGAGCTTGGGCCACACCGCGTCCGACGCGACGTAGGGCGAGTAGAACTCCACGCCGTCCGAGGAGTCGCTGCGCAGCCCGAGCTCCACCCGGAACCCCGTGCCGTTGGTGCCCAGTGTCCCGGTGCCGCTTCGCACCAGACCCGTCACGTCCAGCTGCACGGAGGTGAAGGGCGGCACGGCGCCCAGGCCCGTGATGGGCGAGGGCTCCAGTTGGGGGCGGTTGTTCCAGGTGCGGCTGTCCGGCATCCAGGTTCCAGGCACCACGTTGTAGAGGCTGGGGCCGTGCTGGGTCCCGTCATCGCGCGAGCGCAGGCCCAGCACCGCGCGCTTGATGTGGCGTCCGCGCGGGTCGACGATGAAGCTGAGGAAGGTCTCACGCCCCACGTCCGCGTCCACCCACAACGACGTGCTGCGAGACAGGCGCGAGTCGGGCGAGGACGCGGACACGTGGAAGACGCGGTCCGGGTGGTTCACCTCGTAGCTCTCCACCATCGTGCCGGGAGTGCAGTTGGCGGGCTCCGTGTTGACGAAGAGCACGGGCCGTAGCTGTTCCAAGGTGCTGTTGCGAGACACGAAGCTCACGCCGTCAGGCCCGCTCATTCCCACCCCGAAGCTGTAGACGCCGTTCCCCTGCACCAGCTCCGTCGCGTCCAGCTCCACCCACGACTCGTCCTCCACCGGCAGCGGGGTGCTGAGCAGCGGCCCGCCCTGGGAGTGGGGACGGTTGTCCCAGTGGATGGTGGACTCGGTCCAGTCGTTGGACACGGGCCACGCGCTCACGGTGTTCACGGAGCCGGTGGTCGCGTACAGGCGCAGCTTCGCGTTGTTCACGGGGGCGCCCAGCCCCACGAACTCGAAGCGGAGGTAGGACTCGGACAGGGGCATGCTGTCCGCGCGCAACCGCGTGGTATCGCCGTAGTTCGTGGTGGGCGCATCCGCGTCCGTCCGCGCATCGGCGCTCGCGATGGCGTAGTTCGTCAGGCCCGGCGTCAACGCGGAGGACTGCCGCCCCTCGGGCATCGGGGCCACCTCCTCGTCCGCGAGCTCCAGCGCGTCCAAGTCGCCCGGATCCTCCCCTTGCGGCCCACAACCCGTCCCCGCCAGCAGCAGCAGGCCCATGCCCGCCGCGCGCCCTGCGCTCTTCAGTGTCATATCCACCCCCAGGATGTACCCGCGCGAAGTGCATCCCGTGTGCCCATGAGACAAGGTCTCATCACGAGGCAAGAGGGGAAGCGTCGGTGCGTGATGGGACACTCCCGTACAACACCAGGGCACCCAGGCGACCCGGCAGGGGAACGCCTTGGGAGCCCGGGGAGACCTGGCCGGGGCTCAATCTGGCTTAAGCTCGCGGCCACCCATGACCCAAGACGCCACGCCTCCTGTCACAGAGAAACACGGTCCGCTCGGGCCGCTCGCGCTGTCCTTGTCCGGCGGCGGTTATCGCGCGGCGGCGTTCCACCTGGGGGCGCTGCGGTTCCTCGACACCGTGGGACTCCTGTCCGATGTCGTGGGCCTGTCCACGGTGTCCGGAGGAACGCTCACGGGCCTGGCCTGGGTGGTGAGCCAGCTGGACGGCAAGCCGTTCAAGGCGTTTCACGAGACGTTCTCCGCGTATCTGCTGGGGACGAATGTGATTGCCGAGGCGCTGACCGGGCTGACCTCCAACCGCGACCACGGCAGCCACGCGTGGGCCAGCCTCATCCGGTCCGCCGCGGACGTGTATGCCCGGCCCGACTTCCTGGGGGACCGGCGCTTCGGGGAGGTTCTGGACGCGGGCGGGCTCCAGCTCCAGGAGGCCATCTTCAACACCACGGAGTTCCACTCGGGCCTGGACTTCCGCTTCCGGCGCAGCGGCAACCCGAACACGATCCTCGGCAACAACGCCTACCGGCTGCCGCGCCCCGTGGCGCAGCACGTGCGGCTGGCGGACGTCGCGGCCGCGTCCTCCTGCTTCCCGGGCGGCTTCGAGCCGCTGGTCTTCCCGCAGCAGTTCCACTGGCCCCAGGGCTACCCGCTCGACACCGCGCTGGCGGCCTTGGGGCCGGGCTTCCAGAGCGGCCTGCCGCTGATGGACGGCGGCATCTATGACAACCAGGGCATCGACAGCCTGTTGCTCGCGTACACCCGATCGGAGTCGCCGCCCACGCTGGTCATCTCCGACGTCAGCGTCCAGAGCCCGGAGATGTACAACGTCCCCGCGAACCCGACGAAGCGCGGCTGGGTGACGCTCAACGGGGTCTCCTGGATGGCCTACGGGCTCTTCCTCCTCACGCTGCTCTCCGCCGCCATCCTGGCGTGGCGCGGGTTCGAGACCGCTCGCGAGGGCGACTGGGAGCCCCGGGACTACTTCCTCTATCTCATCCCCGGCGTGCTGACCGCGGCGGTGGCGACGGCGCTGGTCTGGGGCCGCGCCCGCCTGGAGGACGTCATGGCCCTGCTCAAGCGGCAGATGGACCTGGACGTCTGGCCGTCGTTCAAGAAGCTCACGGTGCTGGAGTTCGCGCAGATGCTGGTGCTCCGCGTGACGTCGATGCTGGCGCTGACGTCCCAGGTGTTCATGAAGCGGGTGCGCGGGCTGGTGTTCGGTCAGGTGTATGGGGATTCGCGGTTCAAGGACCGCCGCGTCTCCAACCTCATCGGCGCGCTCACGGTGGACCGGCCCAACCTGTTCGCGAAGCACCCCTGGCTCAAGCCGGGCGCGCACCTGGTGTCCCTGGGCACGCAGGCCTGCCGGATGCCCACCACGCTCTGGTTCACGGACCCGGCGCAGTTCACGGCCGTGGAGGGCGCCGGCGCGGCCACCCTCTGCTTCGTGCTCCTGCGCCACCTCGTGGAGCACCACGCCGGGCAGTACGAAGCCCCGGGCCAGCCTCTGAACGCCCTGTACGAACGCCTCCGCAAGGAGTGGGCGGTGCTCAATCAGGTCAGCGCCCCGTCGCGGGACGGGACGTCCGTGGCGGCCTAGCGGGTTCTGCGTGCATCGGCGGATGTCATGAGTAGGATTCGGGCCATCCCCTGCCCGGAGACCCGATGGCTTCCCCCACCGACACGCAGGACCCGTTCGAGCGCATCTACGCCGTCTGCGAACAGGTGCCCTCCGGACAGGTGGCCACCTACGGAGACCTCGCCGCCATCGTCGGCGGGGGCTGTGATGCGCGCACCGTGGGGCACGCGATGGCGGCGCTGGGGTCGCGCGCGGCGACCGTGCCCTGGCAGCGGATCATCAACCGCACGGGAGGCATCAGCACCTCCGGCCACCGCCAGCGCGAGCTGCTGGAGGCCGAGGGCGTCGCCTTCGACGACGCGGGCCACGTGCGCATGGACGCGCACCATTGGAAGGGCCCGAGCGAGGCCTGGGCACGCGCCCACGGCTTCAGCGTGCTGCCCCCCAGGGATGCGCCCGCCCCCGACGCGCAGCTCAAGCTCTTCTAGGGCCCACGGAGCGTCCGGGCGTCCTGACGCGAGGCGGAAGCGCTCGGCGGCTCGCCTGCTTTTCAGCGGGGAATAAAGGCGTCAGCCTTCGAACCTCGCCCACTGCTTGGACCTCCGAAGAATGTCCTCTCCCCTGCTCCGCTGGGGCCTCGTGCTCCTGGTCTGTCTGCTGGCCCCCGTCGGGTTCGCGAAGGAAGTGAAGGTCCGCAAGGCCAAGGCGAAGGCGCCGCGCCTGGTGCGGATCCACAGCGGCCACCGGCTCCAGCGCGACGCGGCCAGCGCCTTCGAGCGCATGGCGGCGGAGGCGCGCACGGCGGGGCAGCCGTTGCGGGTGAAGAGCGGCTGGCGTTCGTACCAGCAGCAGCGATACCTGTGGCGCCGCTACCGCAAGGGCCTGGGGCCCAAGGCCGCGCGGCCCGGCCGCTCCAATCACAACCGCGGGCTCGCGGTGGACCTGGTGGTGGGCAGCGAGGAAGCGTCCCCCACGTATGGCTGGCTCGCGGGCAACGCGTGCCGCTTCGGCTTCCGCCGCACCGTGGCGTCGGAGCCGTGGCACTGGGAGTACCGGCCCCGGAGCACCTCCGCGCCGGAGGCCGGTGAGGACTGCCTGGGCCGTCCCCTGAACGTGGAGCCTGCGCCCGTCGTGGTCCGCCAGGACGCCAGCTAGGCTCCGGGACGCGGGCCCCGTCAGAAGGGAACGCGCGGCGGCAGCTCCACGGTGAACGTCGCGCCGTGCCCCGGCTCGCTTTCGACGCGGATGTTTCCACCGTGCGCTTCGACCAGCTGGCGCGTGATGAAGAGCCCCAGCCCGAGCCCTCCGTAGTTGCGGGAGGCGGCGCGCTCGAAGCGCTCGAAGATGCGGGCCTGCGCTTCCGGGGGAATGCCCATGCCGTGGTCCTTGACGACGAGCCGCGCGCCTCCCGCGTGGTTCACCACCTCCATCCGGATGGGCCGCCCCGCGCCATACTTCATCGCGTTGGTCAGCAGGTTGAGCATGACCTGCTCCAGCCGCAGCCGGTCCCACTTCCCCCACACCGGCTCCGGGGCCATCAGCTCGAACGCGCAGCCTGACTTCTGGAACTGCTCCGTGAGGTGGGCTGTCACGTCCCGCGCCAACGCCGTCAGGTCCAGCGCCTCCAGGCGCAGGTCGAGCCGCTTCTCGTTGATGCGCGAGACGTCGAGCAGGTGCTCCGCCAGGTGTGACAGCCGTTGGAGCTGGGATTCAAAGACCTCCAGCAGCTTCGACACCTTCTCCGCGGGCAGCGGGCGCGACGACGTGATGGCGGACCCCAGCTGCTGCACGCGCAGCCGCATGGAGGTGAGCGGCGTCTTCAGCTCATGGGAGGCGATGGACAGGAACTCATCCCGCGCGCGGATGGACTCCTGCGCGGAGCAGTAGAGCTGGGCATTGTCGATGGCGACGGCGGCCCGGCGGCCCAGCTCCTCCGTCAACGCGAGCTCCGCGGGCGTATACGTGCGCCCCGGCGCGGGAGAGACGAGGAACAGCACGCCCAGGGTGCGGCCTCGCGCCTGGAGGGGCACGCCCATCGAGGGCCGGCCCCGGAGCGTCCGCACCTCCGCCCAACGCTCCTCCGCCAGGGCCACCGGATCCAAGAGCCCCCTGGACGCCTCGGACGTCTCCGAGGTTCCGGTGGCCAGGATGCGGGCCGGACCGTGGGGGGCCGCCGGGTCCGGCGGGTGGCGCTGGAGGAACGCCCGCACGCCCGCGGCGCGGATCGGTGAACGGTCCGCCATCGCCACGGGCCGCAGGGGCTCTGTCTCCGTCCGCACGAAGACGACACACAGGTCCGCCAGCACGGGCACCGCCAGCTCGGCGACGCGCTGGAGCGTGGTCTCGTAGTCGAGCGACGTCACCAGCTCGCGGCTCGCCTCGGCGAGGAAGCGCTGGGAGACCTCCATCTGCTTGCGCTCGGTGATGTCGGTGGCGATGCCGCAGAGCGCGTAGACCATCCCGGTGGCGTCGCGGAGCGGGAACTTCTGCGTGAGGTGGATGTGGATGCCGTCGTCGTGCGCGAGCCGCTCCTCCCGCTCCACGGAGACGCCTGTCTTGAAGATGTCCCGGTTGGCCTGGTGCAGGGCCTCCGCGATGTCCTGGGGGAAGACGTCGAAGACGGTCCTCCCCGCGACCTGTTCCCGGGTGCGGTGGAAGAGCCGCTCCCACTCACGGTTCACGAACAGGAACCGCTCCTGGGTATCCAGCAGGAAGAACACCGTCGGCGCGTTGTCCAGGATGGCGCGCAGCCGCTGCTCGCTCTCCTGCAGCGCGTCCTCGGCCCGCTTCCGCTCGGTCACGTCGATGAGCACCGCGAGCGAGCGGACCACCTTGCCGGAGGCGTCCTGCTCCGCGATGGCGGACAGGAGGACGTCGATGGGCTGCCCGCTCTTCTTCACGACCTGGTACGGCACGTTCCAGCAGGCCCCCGTCCTGAAATATTCGGGGAGGACGACCTCGCGGGCGAACCGACGGGACTCCGGCGTCAGGAACTCCACGGAGTCATGCCCGAGCACCTCCGCGCGCTCGTAGCCCAGGGTGCTCAACCAGCAATCGCTGACGCTGATGAGCCGCCCCTCCAGGTCGATGGAGTGCATCATCACGGGCGTGTTGTTGTAGAGCGAGCGGTACTTCTCGCCGGCCGAGCGCAGCGAGTCCTCGGCCCTCTTGTGGTCGGTGACGTCGCTGACGATGGAGACTCCGCCACGGACCGCGCCCGCCTCGTCACACACCGGGCTGGAGCTGACGTGCAGCCAGGTCCCCGCCGGCCTCTCTGCGTTGCGAAGGAAGACCTCCTCGCGGCTGACGGTCTCACCACACAGGGCCCGGCTCATGGGCAGGCGCTCGGACGGATACAGCGTCACCTTGTCGGGCAGGTAGAGCCCGTAGTGCTCCGGCCACCGGCTGACGGGCTCGTCCGTGGGGCCCATGCCCAGGATGAGCTCCGCCTTCGGGTTCATGAACACGAGGTGCTGGTGCTCATCCGCCACCATGAGCCCCTCGCCCATGCTGGCGAGGACGGCCTCCAGGAGGCGGCTCTGCCCTGGCGGCATGGCGCTCGGGGGTGGATTCGCTGGGCTGTCGTGCAGGCGATCCATGGGACGTGTGGCTGGAACGGATTCCTCCCTCTTCAACGATGGGGGCTCGCCAGCCCATGCGCCACACGTCGCCCTCCTCCCTCCGCAGCACGGGGAAGCGACCCGCCGCGGCGGGACACTCACGCACCGCCGCGAGGGGACACGCCCAGCCGTTTCATCATCGTGCGCACCGTGCCGCCGGGGTCCTTCGCCGCACCCCGGCCGACCTCGCCCAGCAGGCGCGCGGCCTCCGCGGCATTGCCATCCGCGCGCCGCAGCGCGGCCTGGAGGGCCAGCCGCTCCAGCCAGTGCCTGCGCCACGCGTGCTCGCCGAGGCGCGAGATGACCCGGTCCTCCAGCACGCGCAGCAGCTTCGACTCGAGCGCGTGCGGTCCCGGGCGGACATGTACCTCCAGCAGGCCCCGAGGCTCGCGCCCCACGAGGAGCTGGGCGGCGCGTGCGAGCGGCTCGCGGTCGAGCGCTCCCGGCGCCATGCCCGGTGCCTGATGCCTGTCCGTGAAGCGCTCCGGGCCCGTGCTGAATCACTGGAGCGCTTCGAGCAGGGCCCCCTGGAGCGCCTTCCGGTTCTCGGGGAAGTGCTGGTTGGGATAGGGCCGCGCTCCACTCAGGATGGCTTCGTACTGTTGATACATGGGGTCGGAGCGCGCGGGCTCCCGCTGATAGAAGGCGCGGTTGGCCTGGAGCAGGTAGCGAGGCCGGGTGCCCTCGGGGCCGTCCTCGCTGAAGGCGATGAGGCTGCGCGTCTCGGGGGCCTGCATGAACGACGTGAAGGCCCGGGCGTCCTCCGCGCACGTTCCGGTGCAGCTCGCGTTGAGCACCAGCGCATCCACGAAGACCGCTGGCGCCGAGCCCGTGCCCAGCGGAACCGAGACGACCTCCGGGAGCGGCATGGAGGGATTGGCCTTGAGGATGTAGAACAGGCGCTCGGTGTAGCCCATGAAGCCGTTGGCCTGCTCCGCGGCGAAGGCCTCTTCCGCCACCGAGTTGTCAGCGTAGGTGCCATCCAGGCACGGATTGACGCCCGCTTCGAGCGAGCAACTGTCGACGACCTCCGCGAACGCCCCCACCGTCGGTGAGTCGAGCGGAAGGGAGATGGCGCTCGCGAGGGCATCCCCCGGATGCGTGTCCGCCCAGGCATCGATGTATGAGGAAGGCAGCGTCCAGCTCCCGTCGAAGTTCGTCTGGAAGGGATGCCCGCTGGCGCGCGGACGCCTTGGGGTTGGATGACGACCTCCGCTTGCCGCGCGCCCCAGCTGACGAGTGTCAATACACCCAAAGTGGGTATTTCAAGAGCGGGGCTCTCAGGTCATAAAGACTCTCACGTGCCGCCTCGGACGGCTGGCGAACGGGGTCCTCTGGCACCCGTGCTGATGCCGTCAGGACACCGCTGGCGTGCGCAAGAACCGCGGTAGCCTTCGCTGGCTCGTCTCCCCGGGGGTTTGATGCCGTCTACATTCACGTGGCTGGACCATTCGGAGCACGATCGGCGGCGTGTGCTCGAAGCAGTGGACCGCTTCAAGGAAACCGACACCCGAGACGAGCTTGGCCTCGGCGCCATTCGGGACACCTTCGCGGACCTGCTCTTTCCAGGAACGAGCACCATCCAGACACGCGCGCGCTACTTCCTCTTCGTCCCCTGGATGTACCGCCAGCTGCATGAGAAGCGCATGACCGCGGACAAGGTCGCGGCCCGCGCGCGCAAGGAGGAGATCCAGCTGCGGGACACGCTGCTTGAGTCCACGGACACCGCGGGCGTGCTTGGCAAGGTGGCGGGGGCCGCACTCAAACGCCTGCCCAGCAATGTGTACTGGCAAGGCCTCGGGGCCTGGAAGATCCGCCTCTACCCAGGCTCGCAGCAGGAGTACCACCGCTACTTCGAGCGCCTTCACACGGCGGAGGACGGCGGGCGCGACGATGATGGGGAGTCGCTCGATGGAGGACGACTGGCGCCCTGGCACCTCCACCTCCCCCCAGCCCCAGACGCCTTCCCGGCGGGCACGGATTTCGAGCTGAGTCCCGACGAGGCCCGATACCTCGCCGAGCGCATCTGCTTCTCCGCTCCGCGGTCGCTCCTCGCCTTCCTGGTGCGGCGAGGCAAGACCGTGGAGGCCCAGTATCCCTGGGCCCATCCCCAGCTCGCCGAGTTCCCCTCCCACATCCAGGACATCCTCCACCACGGCCAACTCCTCGCGGAGTCCCTCCACGGAGCGGCGCTGCTCTACAACCTCATGCTCGCGGAGGAGCTTCCCCCAGGGCCCCGGAGGGACGAACGCACCACGGCGTTCCGTGAGGAGCTTGAGTCATGGGTGACGGAGCTGGAGCCGCGCGGCGGTGTCCTCTCAAGCTGGAAACGCGGCGACTTCTGGTCCCTTGTCCAGCAGCGCACCCGTGTCAGCGGAGCCACCCACCGCTTCGTGGAGCAGTGGCAGGAACATGCACCGTGGCAGAGCCTGCACCGCGCAGCCGACGACGTGGCGGTGCGAAGGCTGGTGCGTGACCGCGAGCGCCAGCTGAAGGGAGCCCGAGCCCGACTCGGAAACCCGCGAGCGCTCGAGCTCTGGAACGGGGCATCCGGCGCGGACCGGCTCGTCTACCGGTGGCCCAGTGCCGCCCGCATCCTGAAGGACATCCACGCCGGACTCGGGGGTCGCCATGCTCGCGCCTGACACGCGAAGGGTCCTGCTCGAGGCGCTCAGGCCCCCGGAGGGCTTCCGCATCGACCGCGCCCTCGCGACCACCTACACGCTCGACCTGATGGCGCTGCTCACCGCGCCGCTGGCCTTCTCCCTGTTCGATGGCATCGCCGGCAAGGAGGACGCCACGAGCAGCGCGGAGGCCAGCGAACATCTGAACCCGTTCGCATTGCTGAAGGCGGTCCGCGCTCACGCCGAGCGCACCACGGTCTTCTGCCAGAGCACGCGCATCTCGGCCCCGCCCAGGTACCAGCGCCTGCTTGCCTACGTGGAGGACTCGGTCGTCGAGGTGAATGCACCCACTGAGGGCGGCGTCTTCCACCCGAAGATGTGGGCACTGCGCCTCGTGGGCGATGAGGGCGAGGTGGCGTACCGGGTCCTCTGCCTTTCACGGAACCTCACCTTCGATCCATCCTGGGATACGGCGCTCGTCCTGGACGGCCCGCTGGCGGACCGGGAGCGGTCCTTCGCCGCGAACCGCCCCCTGGCGGACTTCTTCCGTGCCCTCCCCTCCCTCGCCGTGCGCCCTCCTCCCCAACGGGTGATGGACGACGTCGCACTCATCGCCGGCGAACTGGGACGCGTTCGCTTCGAGCTTCCACCTCCCTTCGAGGAGCTCCAGTTCCATCCCCTGGGACTGGCCGGCTACAAGCGCTCCCCCGTGGAGACGGCGCCCCGGGCGCTCATCGTCTCGCCCTTCGTCACCGCGCCGGCCCTCGAGGGGCTCGCGGAGGGCGGCATCCTCGTGTCTCGCATGGATGAGCTGGCGAAGCTTCCTCGGGAGAGCCTCGCGCCCTTCGAGGTGTGCGTGCTGCACGACGGGGCGGAGATGCTGGAGTTCGGGGACACAGGGGAGACGTCAGCGCGCGGCGGAGAGGACTCGCCGCCCCCTTCTGGATTGCACGCCAAGCTGTTCGTCCAGGACGATGGCCGGAACGCTCACGTCTGGACGGGCTCCGCCAATGCCACGAGCGCGGCGTTCCATCAGAACGTTGAATTCCTCGTGAAGCTGACGGGGAGGAAGAGCCAGGTCGGCATTGAGGCCCTCCTCGACGGTCGCCAGGGTGAGCCAGGGCTGCGCGCCCTGCTCGCCTCGTGGACTCCTCCCGAGAAGCCCACGGAAGAGGATCCCACCGACAAGGCCCTGGAGGAGCGCCTCCGCGCCGTCCGGGGCCTGCTGGGCCGGATGAGCTGGGTCGCCGAGGTAACGGAGGGGCCGACGGGGTTCTCGACGCGCCTGCGGTCCGAAGGCCCGGTCGAGGTGCCCGCTGACATCGCGGTGAGCGTCTGGCCCATCTCCCTTCCCCGGGACACCTTCGCGCGCGCCCTCGAACTTCACGAGGGACACGCGGGCGCCGACTTCGCGGCACGCAGCTTCGAGGCGCTCACGGGCTTCTTCGCGTTCTCCCTGACCACCACCGTGGACGGCAGGCAGGCGGAAGCCGTTTTCGTCGTCACCGCGATCCTCCAGAACGCCCCGGCGAACCGGGCCGCGCGAATCCTCCAATCGATGCTCGATGAGCCCGCCAAGGTGCTCCGCTTCCTGAGGATGCTCCTGGCCTCGGACCCGATGGACATCCTGGAGGGCCTGGCGGGGTTCGAGGTGACGGAGGCCACCCCGGGCGGCAATGGCGCCGGGGCTGGCGCGGAGGTGCCGCTCCTCGAAGCCATGATCCGGGCGCTGGACCGCGATCCCTCGCGCCTGGATGCCATCCAGCAGGTGGTGCAGGACCTCCTCGCGACCGATGAAGGACGGCGCTTGTTGCCGGACGGCTTCCTCGCGGCGTGGGAGCCCATCTGGGCAGCACGGAAGACCCTGACGGGGGAGGTGGCAGCGTGAGTCGCCCAGCAGAGACGGAGATCCTCGCTGGCGCGGAGCGCGCGCTGCTCGGATTGAAGGACTTCCAGCGGGAGACGGTGGACTACGTCTTCGAGCGGCTCTTCTTCCCCGATGGTTCCGGCCGCTTCCTCGTCGCGGACGAGGTGGGCCTGGGAAAGACGATGATCGCCAAGGGCGTGATCGCGAAGACCGTCCAGCACCTCCGCGACCGGGTGGAGCGGCTGGACGTCGTCTACATCTGCTCCAACACGGACATCGCGCGCCAGAACGTCAGCCGCCTCAAGCTCGAGGGGGAACACGTCACGCTTGCCTCCCGCCTGACGCTGCTCCCCAAGCAGGCCCAGCGACTCAAGGACTCCCCCTCCCGCGTCAACTTCATCTCCTTCACGCCAGCGACGTCCTTCGACCTGGGCGGGGGCCTGGGGCATGTGGAGGAGCGCCTCCTGCTCCACGCCATGCTGAGCGAACTGTGGGGCCTGGGCACCAGTGCGACCGCGATGAACGTGCTCCAGGGAGGGGTGGACAGCGAGCGCTTCCGCGACGGCGTCAGAAGGACCCGGCTCGCGGACTTCGATCCGACGGGAGACAGCACCCGCTTCTTCGCGAAGGAGCTCGACAAGCGTGCCGCCGAGGCCAGGGCGCGAGGTGAACCAGACCTGCGCGCGCGCTTCGACGAGCTTCGCCAGGCGTACTCCACCTCCAGGAGCCAGCCGGACGGCACGACGTCCAGAGCGCGCTCCCGACTGGTGGGCGAGCTGCGCTCGGCGCTCGCATCCAGTTGCGTCGCGACGCTGGAACCCGACCTGGTCGTCCTCGACGAGTTCCAGCGATTCAGCCACCTGCTCGATGGACAGGATGACGCCAGCGAGCTGGCGCGCGCGCTCTTTGATTTTGATGGCGTGCGGACCCTGCTCCTCTCCGCGACCCCGTACAAGATGTACACGACCGCCAGCGAGGCGGGAGGCGAGGACCATTACCAGGACTTCGTCCGGACGCTCCGCTTCCTCGAGCGGAAGCCTGCCGGAACGGACGACATCGACAGGCTCTTCCAGCAATACCGGCGCGGCCTCATGGAGCTGGGGGACGCGGAGCGCCGGCGCGAGCTGGAGGCCGTCCGCGGGAAGCTGGAGGACCGGCTGCGGCGGGTGATGGTCCGGACCGAACGGCTGGCCTCCACGCCCGACCGCAACGGCATGCTCAAGTCGGTCCCTTCGACCACCGCGAGGCTGACGCGCGACGATGCGCTGGGTTACCTCGCCCTCCAGAAGGTGGCTCGGCTGTGCAACCACCCCGACACGCTCGAGTACTGGAAGAGCACGCCGTACGCGTTGAGCTTCATGGACGAGGGCTACAAGCTCAAGCGCACCCTATTGGAGCGGAGCGAGGACGGGCAGGCCCGGTTTGAGCTGGCCCGGACGCTGACGGCCCCTGGAAACCTGCGCCTCCCCTGGGCCGCCATCGAGCGGTATGCGGAGATTGACCTGGGCAACGCCCGGATGCGGGAACTCGTGGAGCAGACGCTCGGGTGCGGTGCGCACCGCCTGCTCTGGCTGCAACCGTCCCTCCCCTACTACCGGCTTCGCGGTCCTTGGGGCGAGCCGGGGACGAAAGACGTCAGCAAGCGCCTCGTCTTCTCCTCCTGGAAGTTCGCTCCCCGAGCGATCGCGGCACTGCTGAGCTTCGAGGCCGAGCGGCGCATGTACGGGCGCGAGGAGCGAGACGGCTACTCCTCCGAGCGGCGCCGCCGCAGGGGCGCGTCCCTCCGCTTCCAGGTCGCGGAGGGGCGCCCGACGGGCATGCCTGTCCTCGCCCTGCTCTACCCCAGCGTCTTCCTCGCCCGAGCCTGCGACCCTGTGCGCTTCGCTGCGGAGTCGTTTCGAGATGGGGTGCCGGGAGAGGGGTTCGTCGAACTCGACGAAGTGCTCGCGGCGGCCCGCATGCAGCTCGAGGTCGCCTTGAGGCGTCTGCCGCCCGGCGCGGCCGAGGGACGTGTCGACGAGCGGTGGTACTGGGCGGCGCCCCTCCTTCTGGATCGGGCCATCGAGCCACGCGCCACCGAGCAGTGGTTCGACCGGGAAAATCTGCCAGAGCTGTGGATGGGGGAGCACAGCCAGGAGCATGCGGAGCAGTCGTGGCAGGCCCACGTGGAGACCGCGCGGGAGATGTTGCGAGGTGAGGGAGAGCCCCTGGGCCGCAGGCCCGACGACCTCGTGGACGTACTCGCGGAAATGGCGATCGCGGCGCCGGGCGTCACGCTCCTCAGGTCGATGCTTCGCGTCCTCGAGTTGCGCACCGATGCGCTGAGCGACACGGCGGGCGTGCGCATCCGGGACGCCGCGGCGATGGCTGCATGGGCGTTCCGGGCCTTGTTCAACCAGCCCGAGTTCGCGGAGATGCTGCACCGCGAGGTCGCGGAGCCCCGTGACCTGCCCTACTGGAGGGCCGTGCTCCGCTACGCCGTGGACGGCTGCCTCCAGGCGGTGCTGGACGAGTACGCGCACGTGCTCCGGGACCACCTGGGGCTGAGCACGGGGAGCGCGGCGGAGCGGGTGCACGAAATCGCGGAGAACATCGCGGAGGCGCTGTCACTGCGCACCGCGAGCCTGACCACCTCCGACGTGGAGCCAAGCCAGGGCGGACGGACGGTCCAACAGGAGAAGCGCCGAATGCGCTGCCACTTCGCCTTGAGGTTCGGAGACGAGAGGACCGACGAGGGGCAGGTGGCCACCCGCGCGGACTCCGTGCGCAAGGCGTTCAACTCCCCCTTCTGGCCCTTCGTGGTGGCAACCACCTCGGTAGGACAAGAGGGCCTGGATTTCCACGCGTACTGCCACGCGGTGGTGCACTGGAACCTGCCCAGCAACCCGGTGGACCTCGAGCAGCGCGAGGGCCGGGTTCACCGGTACAAGGGACATGCTGTCCGCAAGAACGTGGCGCGAATCCACGGACTGGCGGCCCTCAACACCGCGGCGACGGACGTCTGGGAAGTGATGTTCGAGAAGGCGCGCCAGTCGCGTCCGAAGGGAACGACGGACATCGTGCCGTACTGGGTGTACCCCGTGGACGACGGCGCACGGATCGAGCGGCACATCCTCGCGCTCCCGCTGAGCCGCGAGTTCGAGCGCGCGGAGCGTCTGTCGAAGTCTCTTGCCATCTACCGCATGGCCTTCGGCCAGCCACGGCAAGATGACCTCATCAAGTACCTGATCGAGACCGTGGAGCCACAGGTGCTGGAACAGGCGCTCGCAGCGACACGCATCGACCTGTCCCCCTACGCAGCGGAAGCCGCCTCTTGGCCGCCCTCAACCTGATGCAGCGGCCACTCAGCGCGTGAGGAAGGCGCGCATCTCGGAGACGACCTCCGCCTGCCGCGTGAGCCAGAGGTAGTGCCCGGCGCCTGGGAGCATCACGAGCTTCCAGTTCGGCAGGCTCTTGAGCAGGGCGGCCTGGGCGGCCTCGTGCTGACGCAATTCCGGCAGGAAGACCCGGGCGCGCTCGCGCAGGTCGACCGGGACGTTCTCCGCCTGGGACAGGAACTCCACCCACCCCGCGAAGGCCTGCTCGTCTGAGATGGCCAGCACCGGGGCCTGGAGCTTCGCATAGTCCGGCTCGGCCGCGCCCCGCACGCTCAACTCCGTCGATTCCGGGAGGCGGTGGTAGCGCAGGTATGCGCCGGTGGCGGCGTCGAACTCATACGCCTGATCAATCTCATGCGGAGGGAACGGACCGCCCAGGTCGCGCGCCAGCAGGGCCGTCACGGCATCGCGTGACGGCTGCCCGTCGAGCACCGTGAACGGCAGCGGCGGCAACGGGCCGGGCTTCAGGAACGCGGCGATTTCGCCCCGGTTGTCCGTGGCGTCCAGGAAGATGAGCGCCTCCACGCGCTCGGGGTGGTGGACGCCCATCCAGTTCAGCTCATCCCCCGCGAGCGAATGGCCCGCGAGCGTCGCCTTCGTCAGTCCCAGTCCGTCCAGCGCGGCCAGCACGTCGTGCCCCAGCGTCGCGCTGTCGTAGCCGGCGGCGGGCCAGCTGGATGCTCCGAAGCCGCGCCGGGTGAAGGCATAGACGTGGTGCGTGGCGAGGAACTCCGGCGCCAGCACGTCGAAGACATGACCGGTGCTCCCCAGGCCCGGCAGGAACACCAGCGCCGGCCCCTTGCCGTTGTAGTCGAGCACCTCCAGCTCGACCTCCGGTGCCACCTTCACCCGCCGCACCTGGTGCAGCGGATCCGCCGTGCCGCCCGGCGGCGTCGACGGAGTGGTGGCACAGGCAGAGAGCAACAGCACCCAAGACAGACGGAGCCAGGACGTTCGCATGGGTGGCAACCTTTGCACGGACCCTTGCGACAACGGAACAGACTCAAGCCTGCAAATCATGCCCAACCCAATTCAATCATAAATTTCCATCCCTCGCTGAATCCCCGCAGGTGACAGATGAAGCGCTTGAACTGGATGACGTGATCCCCTGCCCCGCTGCTATCCGCGGGCCTGATGCTGGCCGCGTGCGGCAGCGCGGAAGTGGAGGCACCCGGACCAGACGTGTCTGCCATTGGCACAGTGGAGGACAAGATCTGCGCGTACGCCGTGAACCGCGCGTTCTGACCGCCGCCGGTGCCCGCGGCGCGGTGCGTGATCCGCGCCGTGAAGTGCCTTCCGCCCCCTGCGCGCCATCGCAATGCACGGGGGCCTCGGGGTAGCGTGCGGCCCTCTCTGCGGAAAGAGGGGGGCCCATGCGCGTCGTACCGTCCGTCCTGGAATCCGTCACCGTTCACGCCGAGGGCGCGCTGTGCACGCGCGCCTTCGTGCTCTCGCCCGAGAACGGCCACCTGCCCGGCCAGGTCCGCGTCGACGGCCTGCCCCTGGCGCTGCGCACGGGCTCGCTGCGTGCCCGCGTGGTGGAGGGGCCGTCGGGCCTCCTCGTCCGCGACCTCAAGCCCACGTTCGACGTGCGGCTGCCGCCGGAGTCGGAGCTGCCCGCGGAGCAGCACGCGCTCGAAGCAGCGGAGGCCGCGCTGTCGGCCGTGCACAGCCGGCTGGAGCGGGTGCGCTCGGAAATCGCGGCGCTCCGCGACCTGACGCCCACCTGGCCGGCCCAGCGCAAGGGCCATCCCCCGCGCGAGGCGCCGCTGAGCGCGATGCTGTCGCTCACGGGGTTCGTGGACGCGGAGCTGGCGGAGCTCCAGGCGCAGGAGCTGGATCTGGAGCGCCAGCACCGCGACGCCACGAACGAGCTGGAGCTGCGCCGCCGCCGCGTGCAGGAGCTGTCCTCCGCGCGCAGCGTGGACCGGGCCCGGCTGTTCCGCGCGGCGCTGCTGACGCTGTCCGGCCCCATCGCGGCGCAGGGCGACGCACGGCTGGTGCTGGAGTACGCGGTGGCCGGCGCGCGCTGGGTGCCCACCTACGACCTGCGCCTGCCGCGCACGCTGGAGGAAGGCACGCTGCGCATGCGCGCCGCCGTCATCCAGCGGACCGCGAGGACTGGACGGGCGTGCGGCTGGCCGTCTCCACCGCGAGCCTGGAGCGGCGCGCGGAGGTGCCGGAGCTGAAGTCGCTGCGCATCGGCCGCAGCCAGCCGCGCCGCGCGCTCGGGGTGGCGCGAACCCGCGCCGGGCCTGGAGGAGCTGTTCGCGGGCTACGACGCCCTGCACGTGGCGCCCCCGCCGCCGGTGCTTCAAAAGCCCCAGGCGCCCGTGGCCCCGCTGTACGAGGAGCCCGCTCCGGAAGCCGAGGACGACGGCTACGAGGAGCAGGAATCCTACAAGGAGATGGCCACGTTCGGAGGCGCGCCAGGAGGCGCACCCAGCGTGTCCCGTCCTGCTCCGCCGCCGCCCCCCATGGCGGCACCGAAGTCCTCGGGAGCCTTCCTCGGCGGTTCCCGTCCCACCCCCAGCCGCAGCGTCACCGGCGCTGTCTCCGCTCCGGCGCCGAGCATGGCCGCGCCCAGGGGCGGTGGCGGCATGGAACGCAAGCGCAGCAAGAAGCGGATGGCCGAGGATGACAGCTTCGACGGCGCCCCGACGGCGGGCCTGTTGTCGCTGGACGAAGAGGGCGGCGGCGACGAGCTTCGCCGTGCGGCCAGCCTGGAGCCGGCGGACACCCTGTTCGACTACGACTCGCTGACGCTGGCCTCCGCGGCCTCTCCCGCGCAGCGCGGCCGGCTGCGTCCCCGGCCCGCGCTCATGTCGCAGGCGATGCTGTCCTTCACCTCCGTCAACGTGCAGGTGGAGGTCGTGCGCCTGGAGGCCCAGGCCTTCGTCTTCGCCGAGTCCGTGAACACCGTGGCGCCCCCCACCTGGTCCGTGCCGCCGCGCGACTCCGCCCGGCACTTCGATGCGCGCTTCGACGCGGAGGCCGTCGCGGACGTGCCGTCCGATGGCGCCTGGCACACCGTGCCCATGCTGACGGTGCCCCTGGAGCTCAAGGCCGAGTACGTGTGCGTGCCCTCGGTGGAGCCGCGCGTCTTCCGCACGGTGCGCCTGGACAACGCCTCGCCGCATCCGCTGCTCGCGGGGCCGGTGGACGTGACGCTCGGGGACGAGTTCCTGATGACGTCCCCGCTGCCCACGCTGGGGCCAGGTGAGACGCAGCGGCTGGGCCTGGGCGTGGAGGAGGCGCTCCAGGTGGCGCGCAACACCCGCTTCGAGGAGGCCACGGGCGGCATGTTCGGCAACGCCACCGTGCTCACGCACCACGTCTCCGTGGAGGTGGCCAACCACCTCTCGCGCCCCGCGAGCATCGCCATCTCCGAGCGCATTGGCGCGGTCCCCGAGTCCCAGAAGGACCTCAAGGTGGAGGAGGCGGAGGTGGTGCCGCCCTGGCAGAAGGCCACGCCCCTGCCGGGTGAAGACGCGGTGGAGGGCGAGCGGGTGTGGCGCGTGAGCGTCCCCGCCGGAGAGAAGCGTTCGATGAAGGCGACGTGGGTCGTGAAGCTGCCCGCCAGCAAGATGCTGAACGGCGGGAACCGGAGGACGTGATGCGCACTTCCATTCTGTTGCCCCTGGTCAAGGTGACGGTCCTGGAGGACCGGGCCCTCATCGAACGCAGCGGCGCGGTGACGCTGCCCCCGGGCCCCTGCCGCCTCGGGGTGGACGGGCTGCCGGCGGTGGCGGTGGACCGCTCGCTCCAGGCGAAGCTCACCGGCGGCACGGTGACCCAGGCCAGCCTGCGCCGCACGCTGCGTGCGGTGCTGCCCGAAGCGCTGCGTGAGCACCACTCGGAGCTGGCCCGGCGCGCCTTCGAGCGCGAGCAGGTGCTTGCCCGCGCCCAGGCGGAGGTGCGGCGCCTGGAGGCGAAGCACGAGCTGCTGGAGACCGCGCGCCAGGACGTCCTGCGCGCCATCTCCGAGCGCACCGGCGCCGGTGAAGCGGATCCGGCGCGATGGAAGGACCAGCTCGCGACGGTCCGCCAGGAGCAGGCCGCGGCGGACGATCAACTGCGGCAGGCCCGCCGGGACCTGGGGCGCCTGGAGCGGCAGCACATCCAGGAGACCCGCGACGTGCTGTCGCGCACGCAGGCGCCGGAGCCCACGGTGGACGTGCGCGCGGAGCTGGACGTGAGCCACGCGGCGGGCGGCGAGGCGACGCTCACGCTCAGCTACCTGGTGCCGTGCGCCGCCTGGCGGCCGGCCTACCGCGCGGTGCTGGGGCTCGCGGAGGCGGCGCCCACGGTGACGTTGGAGTGCGAGGCCGTCGTCTGGCAGAACACCGGCGAGCCGTGGAAGGACGTGACGCTGGCCTTCTCCACGGCGCGGCCCACGCTGGGGGCCACGCCGCCCCGGCTCACGGAGGACTGGCTGACCCTGCGGGACAAGACGTCGCGCGAGAAGCAGGTGGTGGACGTCTCCATCCGCGAGGAGTCGCTCCAGGAGACGGGCGAGGCGGGGACGGCGAAGGCCGCGGACGCGCTGCCCGGCATGGACGACGGCGGCGAGCCGGTGACGCTGGCCGCGCCGCACAAGGCCACGGTGCCGTCGGATGGCGAGGCCCACCGCGTGGCGCTGTTCTCCTTCACCGCGCCCGCCACGTCGGAGCTGGTGGCCTGTCCGGAGCAGTCGCCGCTGGTGCACCGGGTGGCGCGCTTCGACAACACGGGGCCGGCGGTGCTGCTCGCGGGGCCGGTGGACCTGGTGCGCACCAACGGCTACGTGGGCCGCGCGCAGCTCAAGTTCGCGGGCCGCAACGAGCGCGTGAAGCTGGGCTTCGGCAGCGAGGACTCGCTGCGCGTGTCGCGGCAGGTGGACATGGGCGAGGAGGTCGCGCGCATCACCGGCCGCCGCACGCGCACGCAGAAGGTGAAGCTGTTCGTCTCCAACATGGGCGCGAAGCCCGCGGCGCTCGCGGTGGAGGAGCGGATGCCAGTGTCGGAGGTGGAGGCGGTGGAGGTGGCGATGCTCAAGGACGCCACGAAGCCCGCGCCCACGAAGGTGAGCGAAGAGGGCATCGTGCGCTTCGAGTTGAGCGTGCCGCCGCGCTCCCAGCAGACGGTGAACTTCGGCTTCACCGTGGCCAGCGCCGCGAAGGTCGCGGGCCTGTAGGGAATCCCCACGCCATGCCCTTCGCGACGAAGTCCGGCCGCCGCATCCACTACGAGGTCCAGGGCCACGGCCCTCCCCTGCTCCTGCTGCACGGCCTGCTCCAGCTGGGCTCGCACTGGTCGCTCAAGGGGTACCTGCCCGCGCTGACGGACGCGTACACGGTGGTGACGTTCGACTCGCTGGGGCATGGCCGGAGCGACACGCCGCACGACCTGGAGGCATACGGGCTGCGGCACCGGGTGGAGGACGCGCTGTCGGTGCTCGACACGCTCTCCATCGACCGGGCGCACGCGTGGGGCTATTCGATGGGCGGCTGGACGGTGTGTGGCCTCGCGTCCTTCGCGCCGGAGCGGCTGGCGTCCTACGTGGTGGGCGGGTGGGACCCGGCGGTGGGCCTGCCCGTGGCCTACGCGGCGCTGGAGAAGCAGCTCAAGCCCGGCACGAACGTGGACTGGTTCCACATGCTCCTGCTGGGTGCGCGGAAGGCACCGGAGCTGGCGGAGGCCATCGACGCGGGCGACCTGGACGCACTGCGGCTGTGCCTGAAGGCCTGTGAGAGCTCGGCGGGCCTGGATGAGGCGCTGGTGAAATCCGGCCGGCCGGGGCTGCTCTATTGCGGCGCGATGGACCCGTACCACGACTCCATGAAGGCCGTGGCACAGCGAGCCGGCGCGACGTTCGCCACCATCGAGCACGCCGACCACGGTGGCGCCTGGGCGAAGGCGCCGAAGGTGCTGCCCCACGTCCTGCCGTTCCTTGAGTCGGTCGCGCGGCGCTGATCAGTTCGCGGACTGGATGGCGATCACCCGGACGTCGACCTCCTCGCAGGCGGAGTCCCGGCAGATGCCATGGAGCCACGCCTCGCCCTGGCCGAACATCACGCCCTGGTCGTTGACGAAGACGTCCGTGTAGCGCTGCCGGGTGATGACGCTGGCGATGACCGGCGTGACGATGGCGTCGTAATGCCGCACGAAGGACGCGGCGTCGGGCAGCCGCACCTTCCTGCCGCCGATGTTCGCGGTGAAGGGGTACGCCACCAGGGCCGCGACCGCCTTCGCATCGCGCGCGGCCACGGCCCGCTGGAACGCCGCGAAGGCCTGCGCGTACTTCGCGGGCTCACCGAGGACGTCCTGGATGCGGGCATTGACCGCGGCGGTGGCGTCATCCGTGGCGACGACATTGGCCGCGGGAGGCCGTGCGGCGGCCACCGTGGGTTCATCGCGTTGACAGGCGGCCGCGGACACGAGGACGACGGCGGCAAGCCGCGGAGGCTTCGTCTGCATGGGTACCCCCCCGCCAGGACCGACAGCGAAGCCCTGGCAAAGGCAGACTCTACAAAGCCCAATTCCTCTCAGCGCAGACCCTGCACCAGGGTCTGTAGCTGACGTCTCGCGGCCGACTCCGGAACCCGCCGGAATAGTGCATCGCGGACAAAGCGGGCGGCCGGGCTCTCCCACTGGGCCAGCCGTCCCATCCGCCATGACATCACGACCAGCGCATTGGCGCGCCGGACGCGGCGGGACTCGTAGGCCTTCAGTGCGTCCTCCACGCTGCCCGGAGCCGTGAGACACTCCCCGAGCACGACGCCGTCCTCGATGGCCTGACAGCCCCCCTGCCCCAGGTTCGGGGTCATCGGATGCGCGGCGTCGCCCAGCAACGTCACGCGGCCCCTGCTCCAGCTGCGCACCGGCGGCCGGTCGTGGATGTCCGTGCGCAGGACCCGCTCCGGCGGCGTCGCCGCGAGCACCCTCGCGATGGGGGCGTGCCATCCCGCGAAGCGCTCCTGGAGGAGGGCGAGCGTCTGGCCCGGCGCGTCCTGCGCCCCCTGCGGCGCGTTCAGCGTGGCGTACCAGTACACCTCACCATGGCCGATGGGCACGATGCCGAAGCGGGCTCCGGGTCCCCAGGTCTCCGTGAAGTGGCCGGGCTTCACCAGGTCGGAGGCCGGACAGACGCCACGCCAGCTGGTGTAGCCGGAGTAACGCGTGGGCCGCTCGCCCAGCAGGCCGGCCCGCACGGCGGAGTGCAGGCCGTCCGCGCCCACCAGGACGTCGCCGCGGACGGTGCCGCCATCTGACAACGTCACCGTGACGCGGGCGCCGTCATCCTGGAAGCCCGTGACGGAGACGCCCAGCCGCACGGCCTCCTCCGGGCCCGCGTGGGCGCGAAGGACGGCCTGGAGGCGGGCGCGGTGGATGGACACCATCGGGGCATCCAGCGCCTCCTGGACCGAGCGCACGTCGACGCCGGTGATGCGGGCCCCCGTGGGGTCGAGGATGCGGCTGTCCTCGGCGCGCTCGCCCTCGGCGACCACCGCGTCACACAGGCCGATGCGGCGCAGGGCGACCGAGGCGTTCATCTGCACGGTGATGCCCGCGCCCACCGGACGCAGCGCTTCGGCCCGTTCGAACACGGTGGCGCGGACGCCCGCGCGGCGCAGGGCACAGGCCAGCGTGAGGCCGCCAATGCCGGCTCCAGCGATGAGGACGTGGCGAGAGGATGGGGACGTCATGGCTGCCTCCAGACGGGCCGGCGCTGGCGTTCACCCGAACCAGCGGCCGGAGTCAGGCGCGAAGACTCGCACGCGTTCGAGCAGCGACGCCGGCAGCCGGGCCTGGAGCGTCGCGTGGACCTGCGCGGGGCTGTAAGCCTGACTGAAATGCATCAGGACCAGGGCCTCGTTCCGGAAGCGGTCCGCCATGGAGGCGATCTCCTCCAGGTGGATGTGGGCGCGCTCCTGCGCGTCGCGCACGGTGCGCTCCGCGTCGATGAACGTGCATTCGAGGATGAGCACGCGGCCGTCGAACAGGGACGGCTGGCGCTCCAGCACGTTGGAGAGGGTGTCGGTGCAGTAGGCCAGCTCCAGCCGTTCGACCTCATCGAACAGGGGCTCGCCGGCCTGACGGCGGCGGCCGATTTCAGCGGGAGGCAGCTCACGGTACTCGGGCTTGAGCTTCGCGACGCGGCGGAGGAACTGGTAGCCCAGCGACGGCACGGGGTGGTGCGTGCGAAAGGCGCGAACCCACAGGTCCTGCTGCACCTTCACGGTGTCGCCAGGGCGCAGGGGGACGGTGCGGATCTCGGACTTCATCCGGTGCAGGCGCCCCAGGGCCGCGAGCGCCTCCTGCACGGGCGCTTCGATCTCCGCCGGCAGGTAGACGAACGGAGGCCCCTTCCCCACGAGCGCGCGGATGCCCAGCAGCGACCCCAGCGCGCTCGCATGGTCCGCGTGCCCGTGGCTGAGGAAGATGCGGTCGGTGCCGGCGAAGGACCGGATGGGGATGCCCGCGTCCAGCAGCACCCCCAGCTCCGGCACCAGGAGCGACGTGTACACGCCACCCACGGACACACCGCGCACGGTATACGGTCCCGCCTGAACCTCGGTCAGCATGCGCGGAAGCTTATGCGGACTCCGGAAGGATGGCGTTCGTGCGGTTGACTCCACGGTGGATGTGGCTTCTCACGGGCACGGTGCTGCTCCAGGCGTGCGGAGGCGCGCACAGGCGGAGTCAGTACGACTTCGACAGCGCGACGAACTCCTGCAGGACCCAGCCCGCCTACTGCGCCCAGGCAGCGGGAGAGGAGGCGGTGATTCCCAGGGCCGTCCGGACGTTCGCGACGGCGGGAGGCTCCGCGGCGGCGGCCGTGAAGATCCTGGATGCGGCGTTGACGCAGAAGGTGAGGAAGGCGCTGGAGGAGTGCGCGGACAAGGCGCGAAAAGAGGTCATCGTCGCGAACTTCGGGACCCGGAGCCCGACGCCGCATGAGTGCACGGAGCAGGTCCGCGACGCCCAGGGCCGGACCATCACCCGTGCAATGCAGCTCGGGAACGAGATGCACCGGGTCGCCTTGCAGTGCACGGAGGAGAAGCTGAACCAACTCCGTCCGGGTGGCTTCAGTCTTGAGCCCACATACCTTTATGACCTGGGCAGCGGGAAGGTGAAGTGGCTGTCACCCGCCGAGGTGGACCGGATTCGGCGCCGGGGCAGCCTTGGCGAACTGAAAGGCTCTCTCGTCCCGGACACCGTTCTTCACAATGGCAATCCAGAGCAGGTTCAAGCAGCCTACGACTTCAAGTTTCCTTGTGTAGATATCGACAAACGTCCGCGCTGGCCAAAATACCCGCCGGGACATCCCTACGACGGCAAGTCTCAGGGTGAGATCTACCGACAGGCATTCGGCCTGCGCGAAGTCCTTCAAGTGATTCCCTATCTGGGAGCCGGTCTGTAAACCATGAACTCCTCACCGCTGCAGATTGCCCGCGGAAACAGAGCCGTCACACAAGTCGGCCTGAGCCTTTGTTTTTACATTCCCAAGACTACGCTGGACGTCACACAAGCGATCTCTGAGTCCCTACAGACGTATCTTCACGCAATCTCACCCCAGACGCTCACCCACTACTCGGACGATGAGGGAGAATGGCAAGAGCTGGATACGGCTGGCTGGATTGTGGTCCGTGAAGAAATGCGGCGCCAGCCCAGGTCGACTGTCTTGCTCACCAATGACACGCCCTACCCCGACGGCTACGAGTTCAGCTTCGACGGCAAGGACCTCCATGCAGCCATCTTCCGTCGCGATCCGGGGCACGTGAGCGCGGTGCGATGTGTTCTTCCACTGTCATGGATGAACACCCACGGTCCCGACAGCGTCCGGAAACTGGCGCTGGCGCTGGCGGCGCCGCTGCCCTTCAGCTCCGGGCACGCGGGACTGGCCGTCACCGGCTTTCTCGGTATGGGCTCTGTCACATTGGACTTGGTTCCCCAATTGGTCCAATACCCCGGAGTCGACCTCATGGAGTTGGATCTGGTCTCCTGGGAGATCGGCACCCGCCTGCGCGTCCCGCACTGGATGACCTTCATCGGCGAGCCTTCGCTGAGCGCCATGGGCGGCGTGGACTTCCTGCGCTCCCAGCTCCACGCGCCCGGCACCACCGTGGAAGCCCTCGACGCGTCCCGGGCCGTCGTCACCCTGGGTTCCGAGCCGCTCGCCGGCGGTCCGGACCAGCCACTTCCGGCCTACCGGGAGCTGGCCCGCGTCCTGGAGCCCTGGGCCTTCCACGCCACCCGGCGCCCCGCGGACTTTCCCGACGAGGACTTCTTCGCGTGGGACCGCCGGTTCCTCGACTGAACCGGCGTCCCCTCCCCTCGGCTCAGTTCTTCGCGCGCTCGTACTGGTGCGGCCACAGCACGTCCGAGCGCAGCTCCTTCGCGGCGCGCAGCGGCCAGTACGGATCCCTCAGCAGCTCCCGCGCGATGATGACCAGGTCCGCCTGTCCCGTGGCCAGGATGTGCTCGGCCTGGAACGCGGAGCGGATCATCCCCACCGCGCCCGTCAGCACGCCCGCCTCCTTGCGCACCTTCTCCGCCAGGTGCGTCTGGTAGCCCGGACCCACGGGAATCTTCGCGTACGGCACCACGCCGCCCGACGAGCAATCCACCAGTCCACGCCCTCCTTCGCCACCAGCCGCGCCAGCGCCACGGAGTCCTCCGGCGTCCAGCCGCCCTCCACCCAGTCCGTCGCGGAGATGCGCATGAACAGGGGCAGCGACTCCGGCCACTTCGCCCGCACCGCGCGCGTCACCTCCAGCGCGAAGCGCGTCCGGTTCTCGAACGTGCCGCCGTACCTGTCCGTCCGCGAGTTGGACAGCGGCGACAGGAACTCGTGCAGCAGGTAGCCGTGCGCCGCGTGCAGCTCGATGACCTGGAAGCCCGCCGCCTTCGCCCTCACCGCCGCGTCCGCGAACGCCTTCACGATGCGCTGGATGCCCGCCTCGTCCAGCGCCACCGGCACGGGATAGCCCTCGTCGAAGGCCTCCGTCGTCGGCCCCAGCACCGTCCAGCCGCCATGCTCCGGGTCCACGCGCTTGCCCGCGTCCCACGGGCGGGGCGTGGAGGCCTTGCGGCCCGCGTGCGCCAGCTGGACGCCGGACGCGGCCCCGTTCTGGTGCATGAAGCGGTTGATGCGCGCCAGCTGCTCCACGTGCGCGTCCTTCCACAGCCCCAGGTCCTGCGGCGAGATGCGGCCCTCCGGCTCCACCGCCGTGGCCTCCGTCAACACCAGCCCCGCGCCGCCCACCGCGCGGCTGCCCAGGTGCACCACGTGCCACTCGTTCGCGAAGCCGTCCTCGCTCGAGTACTGGCACATCGGAGAGACCACCACGCGGTTGCGCAGGGTGATGTCCCGCAGCTTCAGGGGGGTGAACAGCTTGCTGCTCATGTCGGGTCCTTTCGGGGAAGCGAAGGCGTCTCTTCCGGCAGCCCCAGCGCCGCGCGCACCTGGGCCGTGCTCTTGCCCAGCCAGTGCCGCCGGTGGTTGTCCTGCGTCGACAGGCTGCGCGTCTCCATGCGGTCCACGTAGAGCGTGCCGTCCAGGTGATCCAGCTCGTGCTGGAGGATGCGCGCGTACCAGCCCCGCGCCGACACCGTCACCGGCTGCCCGTGCTCATCCAGCGCCTCCACGCGCACGCCGCGCGCCCGGGGCACCAGCGCCGCGAAGCCGCTCACGCTCAGGCAGCCCTCGTGGAACTCCACCGGCGTGGGGTCCTCCACCACCAGCCTCGGGTTGATGAGCACGTGGAAGGCCACCGGCGAGCGCTCCCGCAGCGCCAGGTCCGCGGGCGACGCGCCGGCCTGGTACTCCGCCCGGTCCTCGATGACCACCAGCCGCACGCCCGCGCCCACCTGCGGCGCCGCGAGCCCACGCCGGGCGCGTCGCGCAGCGTGTCGCGCATCAGCTGGATGAGCTGCCGCGTCTGTTCACTGCCGATTTCTTCCGGGGTCAGCTCGCGCGCGCGCTGACGCAGCACCGGCTCCCCCGCCTGGACGATCTTGAGCACCATGGTGGCCCCCACCGTAACAACCGCTCTCCCGCCGCGCCGCATCGCCGTGGGGCCGGCATGGGCCCGGTCGCCCGGTTCCCCACGGAGGGGGCAGCCCCTGGCGTGAGGGGGTGCCACTGACGGTAGGCTGTGTCGCACCATGGCTCGCCGCAAGAAGGCCGACGAAACCACCGCGCGCGTGCGCAACCTGCTCGCCCTCGACGCCGCCGGCATCATGCGCCGGCTGGCCGCGCGCCGGGATGAGATGTTCCTCCTCTTCTCCCGCCTGCGCAGCCGCGACCCGCTGGTGGAGACGGTGGCCTCGCGCTACGCGGACGGCGCCTTCGCCCAGCTCATCCACCTCTCCGAACAGGAGCAGGCGGTGGTGGACCACTTCTACGGGCGCCTGGACGAGCTGCGCTGGTACTTCACGTACACCGAGGACATGCCCGGCACCGCGCACCAGACCTTCAGCGCGCTGCACCGCCGCCTGGAGGACGAGAAGCGCCAGCGCGCGTACGTGCGCGTGCACCGGGGCGGGCCGCTGGAGGAGGTGGAGCGGGAGCTGCTGGTGCTGGAGGGCCGTCCGGTGAAGAGCCGCGAGGGCGAATACCTCCAGCGCGTGCGCAACGAGGTCACCGCGAAGGACGAGGCCACCGGCCGCGTGCTCACGCTCATTGGCGCCGGGGAGCTGGACGAGCTCAAGGGCATCGCCGCGCGCGTCGTCGCCGGCCAGGGCGCCAGCACCGACGAGGCCCGCCGCTACTTCCTGGGCCGTGGAGCGCGCGTGGAGGATCCGCGCACGGGCGCCGGGACGCCTCGCGTGAAGGACGTGATGCGCGGGGAGCTGGACGTGTTCATCGCCGCGTGGATCTCCCGGCCCCCTCCGGAGTCCTCCACCCCGCTCCCCTGAGCGGTCAGGGCAGGTAGCCCCGCGCCACGCCCAGGCGAATGGCTTCCGCGAGCACGTCCAGGCCCTGCGCGGTGTTGATGCGCGAGTGGGACGTGGCGCCGCTGACCACCTGCACCGAGCCGCCCAGCACGAAGGGGAGGGGCCGGCGTCCCAGCCGCAGCAGCCGTTCGTCGTAGAAGGCGCCCGGCGCACGCTCGCGCACCAGTCGCGCCAGGGTCACCATGTTCGCGGTGCGCGACGGCTGCATCGCGGGCCCCAGGCACGAGAAGTCGAAGCCCACCTCCGGCAGCACGGCGCCCCGGCCGTCGCGGTCGAAGACGAAGAGGAGCTGCGACGTCTCCTCCGAGGCGCCGCGCACGCTCTTCTCCGTCGTCTTGGTCATCTTCAGGCCGCCGGTGATCAGCGCCGCCCCCAGCGCCACCTGCGTCTTCTTCTCCGTGTGCTCGCTCTGCGTGCGCAGGGACGACGCGCCCCGGAGGATGACCGTCACGTCCTCCCAGGCCATCGTGAGCGGAGCCCCCGCGCGAGGCGTGAACGTCACCTGCGAGGAGCCGAACGTCACGGTGCGTGCCGTGACGCGCTCCGCGGTCTCCGACTCGTCGATGGTGAGCGCCGCGAGCCCCGCGTCCTGGAGGGTCTTCACCAGGGCATCCGCGGCATCGGGAGCCAGCCGCGCCAGCAGGGCGGGAGGCTCCGGCGCCAACCGCATGCGGGCCTCCGCCGGGGCCATGCCCGCCGCGGCGGCGAGCACCTGAGCTGCTTCCGGTACTTCACCGGCCGGACGAACGAGCGCGACGATCTTCATGGCGTTTCCCACCCCTGGCACCGAGCGCGCCATCCTCGCGCGAAAGCAGGGTGGCGCGCATCCGAACCCCGGGGTGGCGGGGACATTCCCCGGATGCATGACAGATGCGGCGTCCGGGCCCGGGCAACGCGGCATGGCGCGGCGTCCACATGCCGCACACAGGCACCGCGCCCCCACGCTCAGTCGAGCAGGTGCGGGTTTCGCAGCAGCAGCACTCCGGCCTGCACCGTGGCGGTGTAGCCATTGAGCTTGCCGGTGCGCACCAGCTCGCTCACGTCGCGCACGCCGGTCTCCGCGAGGACGCGGTCCACCACGCCCTCGCCCTGGTTGTACGCCGCGAGCGCCAGCCGCCAGTCGCCGTAGCGCGCATACAGCGCCTGGAACAAGGTCGCGGCGGCCTCCGTCTCCCGCGCCACGTCCAGCCGCTCGTCCCGCCCCGCCTCCACCTTCAAGCCGTAGCGGCGCGCCGTCTCCGGAATGAACATCCACACGCCCGCGCCCCGCTGTCCCGGCGCCATCGACGGCTCGCGGGACGTCTCCGGCAGGTTGCTCACCGCCGACTCCACCATCGCCACCGCGAGCAGCCCCTCCGGCAGCGAGCGCGAGCGCAGCGTGCCCGTCATCGCCTCACGGTGCGTCTGGAGGTTCGCCAGCGCCTTGCGCATGAAGTCGCGCCCCTTCGGCGTGGTGACGAACCTGTTGAGCTGCTCCACCACCGCGGCATCCACCACCACGGGCAGGTCTCCCTCCTTCCCAGCATCGGCAAGCGCACGCGCCTCCGTGAGCGACACCGCGCGCCCCCGCACCGCGCCTTGTGCCCACAGCGCCAGCGGCGCGAGCACCAACGCCAGCGACAACGACAGACCCAGGGTGCGTACGGAGCTGCGGGGACGGGGCTGGAACAACATGCGGATCCTCCTGACGGTGGGGTGGGACATGCCGGTGACACCGGCGGGAAGGGAGAAGGCACCCGGGACCCGCAGCGACGCCTGGAGCAGGCACCGCGCATACGCCTCCGGGGACACGCGCTTCACGGCGACGAGCGCCTCGTCACAGGCGAACTCCTGACGCTCCGCCAACCACCGCGAGAACGCCCGGGCGAACGGGTTCCAGAAGAAGGCGCTGTCGAACCCCACCCGCGCATACGCGAACACCGTGTCCCGCTGCCGGTGGTGTTGCAGCTCGTGCCGCACCGTGAGCCGGAGCGCCTCCGCGTCCTCCAGCACGCCGGACGGCACCACCGCCCACGCGCCCCCACCGGGGAACCACACGGAGAACGCGCCCTCCGCCGCGTCGCCCAGCACCACGCGCACCCGGCCCACGCGGCGAAGCACGGGCAGCGCTTCCAGCCGCCGCCGCAAGCGCGCGTACCGCCGCAGCTCCCACGCCAGGAAGGCCAACGCCCCCACACCCACCAGCCCCAATCCCAGCGACGCCCAGGGCAGCCCCGTGCCGGAAGACAGCGCTCCCGGAGGAGCGCCGCGCACGGGCCGTGCTTCAGCCGGAGTCAGCGGCGCGACATGGCGCACCAGCGAACGCTCGAACGTGAAGAGCGGCGCCGACGGCAGCCACTCCCGCGCCCCAAGCCCAACGAACGGCAGCAGCACCGCCAGCCCCAGCGTCACCCGCCCACGCGCAGCGTCTGCCGCGCGTCCAGCCTCCGCTCCATCCCCGACGCCAGCACCGCGCGCAAGAGCCCGAAGCCCACCGCCACCAGCGCCGCCGCCGTGAGGTACGCGGCCAGCACGTCCCGGACGAAGGCGCTCATCCCCGGCCTCCCTTCTTGCCCAGCAGCTTGCGGATCTGCTCCACCTCCTCCGCCGACAGCGGCACCGCCTCCACCAGCCGCGCCACGAGCGACGAAGGCGTCCCGTCGAACACCGTCGCCACCAGGTGGCGCACGCTCTGGGCCTCGTAGGCCTCGCGCGACAGCCGCGCCGAGTACAGGTGCCCCCGCCCCTCCTTGCGGCTGTGCACCACGCCCTTCTGCTCCAGGATGCGCAGCACCGTGGACACCGACGTGTAGGCCAGCTTGCGCTCCGGCGGCAGCGCCGCGAGCACGTCCGCCACGCTCACCTCCCCCAGCTTCCACACCAGCTGCATCAGCTCCAGCTCCACCGGCGTGAGCGGCTTGGACTCCTCGGCGGACGGCGGCTTCGTCACGGGCATGGCCTCCCCGGCTTCGAACTAAAGCCTTAGTTCCAATACAACTAAGCCTTTAGTTGGATTCCGTCAAGCAGGCGGGCGGAGGCTCGCGCGAGCGGGGTGTACGGATTCCCACGCACCGGAGGAGCCGGGCCCTTAGACTCCCGGGCACATGCTCCACGTCATACCTCTGGGCGGCCTCGGCGAAATCGGCCTCAACGCCATGGTGCTCGCCTGTCGTGGGGAGATGCTGCTCATCGACGCCGGCCTGATGTTCCCCTCGTCGGGAATGCCCGGCGTGGACATCATCGTCCCGGACTTCACGCACCTGAAGCGCAACGCGGCCCAGCTCAAGGGCGTGCTGCTCACGCACGGCCACGAAGACCACATCGGCGCGCTCCCCTACCTGCTGGACGAAGTCCCCGTCCCCATCTACGGCACGCGCTTCACGTTGGCGCTCGCGCGCAACCGCCTGGAGGAGCTGGGCGTGAAGGCGGACCTGCGCGAAATCGAGCCGCGCACGCCCTTCCCCGTGGGCGGCGTCTTCAACGTGGAGGCCACGCGCGTGACGCACACCGTGCCGGACGCGGTGGGCTTCATCGTCCGCTCGCCCGAAGGCACCGTCATCCACACCGGCGACTTCAAGCTGGACCCGGACCCCATCGACGGCCTCAAGACGGACCTGGAGCGCTGGGGCGAGGCGGGCGACGAAGGCGTGCTGTGCCTGCTGTCGGACTCCACCAACTCCGAGCACGTGGAGGAGACCGGCAGCGAGCGCGTGGTGCAGACCACCTTCGAGCGCCTCTTCCACGAGACGAAGGGCCGCATCGTCGTGGCCCAGTTCTCCTCCAACCTCCACCGCGTGCGCCACCTGCTGCAGCTGTGCGAGCGCACCGGCCGGCTCGTCGCGCTCCAGGGCCGCAGCATGGTGCGCAACGTGGAGCTGGCGCGGGAGATGGGCTACCTGGACGTGCCCGACTCGCTCTTCGTGCACCTGGACAGCGTGCCGAAGCTCGCGCCCCACCGCGTGGCCGTGCTCACCACCGGCGCGCAGGGCGAACCGCGCGCCGGCCTCACCCAGCTGGCGAACGGCGACGGGCCCGTGCGCCTGGAGCCCGGCGACACCGTCATCGTCAGCGCCCGCCCCATCCCCGGCAACGAGCGCTCCGTGGGCGCGCTGCTGGACCAGCTTCACTGGCGCGGCGCCCGCATCGTCTACGCCCAGGTGGAGCCCGGCGTGCACGTCTCCGGACACGCCAGCCGCCCCCAGCAGCGCCGGGTCCTGGAGCTGGTCCGCCCCCGCAACTTCGTCCCCGTGCATGGGGAAGTCCGGCACCTGCACCGACACCTGACCACCGCGCGCGAGGCCGGCATGGCCCCGGAGGGCCTGCTCCTGGCGCACGACGGGGACGTGGTGACGTTCGAGGAGGGGCGGGGCCGCTTCACTGGCAGCGTACCCACGGGGCGCATCCTGCGGGAGCGCTCCGGGGACGGGGTGGTGACCCAGGAGACGCTGGTGGAGCGCAACCGGCTGGCGGAGACGGGCGTGGTGGCCGCGGCGGTGGTGCTGCGGCGCGACACCCAGGCGCTGGTAGGGGGGCCCCAGCTGTCCGGCCAGGGCCTCAGCCCGGACGAGCAGGGCGCGCTGTCCCGGGTGGCCCAGGAGGCGCGGGCCTTCTTCGAGGAGCTCAACCCCCAGCTGCGCGGGGACGACGCCCTGGTGCGCGAGGAGCTGGTCAAGGCGGTGAAGCGGGCCTTCAAGCAGCACACCTCCCGGCGGACCCTGGTGGTGCCCTTGGTCGTCCGGGTGTAGGTATGTTAAGGGCGCGAAAAGGTCCCCCCCATGCCCTCCTTCGACGTCATCTCCAAAATCGATCTGGCTGAACTCGACAACGCGGTCAATCAGACCCGCAAGGAGCTCAGCACCCGCTATGACTTCCAGGGCGTGAAGGCCGAAATCGACATCGCTCCGGACCATTCCTCGCTCACGTTGAAGACCAACAGCGAGGAGAAGCTCCAGGCCGCCAAGGAGGTCCTGCTCGGCAAGCTGGCCAAGCGCGGCATCAGCCTGCGCGTGCTGGAGTTCGGCGACATCGAGAAGACGGGCCTGTCCAACGTCAAGCAGCCCATCAAGCTCCAGCAGGGCATCCCGGTGGAGAAGTCCAAGGAGCTCATCAAGGTCCTCAAGGAGTCGAAGATCAAGGTGCAGGGCTCCATCCAGGCGGATCAGCTCCGCGTCACGGGCAAGAACCGCGACGACCTGCAGGAGGCCATGGCGCTGTTCCGCAAGGAGCAGGACCGGCTGAGCCTGGACATGCAGTTCACCAACTTCCGCGACTAGGGCCCCTCCGCATGCACGCCGCCCGTCTGGCCCCCCTGCCCCTCTGCCTGCTCTTCGCCACCGCCTCGCTCGCGCAGGACGAGGCGCCCAGGCCCAGCAAGCCGGTGCCCGTGCTCAAGAGGGCGCCCCGGCCGGAGAAGGGGCTCAAGGACTTCGGCTCGCCGCTGGTCCTCAAGCCGCTGCCCGCCGAAGGCGCCACCGCGAACTTCTCCGCCCGGGTGGGCTGGCGCAAGAACACGCTCTTCGTGGGCGTGGAGGCCACGGACAACCAGCTGCTCGCCGGCGACGTCGTCACCCTCACCCTCTTCTTCCCGGACGCGGGCCCCACCGCCACGGGCTACACCTACCGCTTCGCCTTCGACGGCCAGCGCACCTCCGACGCCGACAGCGGCACGCCCCGGTTCGCGCAGGGCCTGGTGAATGCCGCCGTGCACCGCCAGGGCGACACGCTGTCGGTGGTGGCCATGGTGCCCGTGCGCGCCCTGCCCCGCTTCCCCGCGGAGGAGCCGCTCGTCATGGACCTCTGCATCACCTACGAGGACCAGGACCAGGTGGGCGCCAAGGCGGTGCCGGTGACCAACTGCAAGGGCGGCACGATGGCGGACGGCGAGGCGCTGCGCCTGCCGGACGAGGCGCGCAAGAACCTCAAGCTCAAGCCCCCCCCGAGCGTCACCGCGCTGGAGGCGGCGCCCACCGGCTGGCTGGGCTGGGGCGTGCTCAGCTACCCGAGCTGGGCGCAGGGGGAGAAGGCCCTCACCCCCGCCTCGCTGCGCGCGCTGGTGGCCCCCAACGCCGTGGACGCGGAGAAGATGGGCGTGAACCTGCCGGACGCCTTGCGCCTGCCGGACGGACGGCCGGTCGTCACCGTGCTCACTGGGAAGAATCCCTATGCCGTCGAGGGTCAATGCGACTCCGACGACGAGCTCCGGATGGGGCTCTACGTGGTGTCAGGGAAGACGGCCCAGCGGGTGCTCGACTGGCCGGCCGCCACCTGTGCGCTGGGTCGCGCCACCTCGGTGGAGATGGCAGAAGAGGGGGCGCTGAACATCGGTTACTCGAACGGCGCCATCATCAACTTCGTTTGGAGTGCGGACCACTTCGAGCGGACGCAACTGGGAAAGCGGTAGACGCGCGTGGAAGAGACCAAGAGTCTGTACATGATGACCCTCGGCTGCCCGAAGAACCGGGTGGACTCCGAGGTGATGCTGGGCACGCTGCGCACCCGCGGCTATTCGCTCGTGCAAGAGCCCTCCGAAGCCCAGGTCATCGTGGTCAACACGTGCGCCTTCATCGGACCGGCGAAGCAGGAGTCGGTGGACTCCATCCTGGAGATGGCGGAGCTGAAGAAGACGGGCTCCTGCAAGACGCTCGTCGTCACGGGCTGCCTGTCCCAGCGCTACGGCCAGGAGCTGTCGCAGGAGATGCCGGAGGTGGACCACTTCCTGGGCACCAGCGCGTACGCCCAGATTGGCGACCTGCTGGCGGCGGAGGCCACCCCGCGCCAGGTGATTCCGGATCCGGACTACATCCACAACGCGGAGACGCCGCGCATCAACTCGATGCCGAAGTACACGGCGTACCTGAAGATTTCGGAAGGGTGCGACAACGCCTGCGCGTTCTGCATCATCCCCACGCTGCGCGGCGGCCAGCGCTCGCGCCCGGTGGCGGACATCATCGCGGAGGCCCAGAAGCTGGCGGACAGCGGCGTGCAGGAGCTGAACCTCGTCGCGCAGGACCTGACGGCGTACGGGCATGACCTGCCCGGCAAGCCGAAGCTCCACGAGCTGCTCAAGGAGCTGGTGAAGGTGGACGTGAAGTGGATCCGCCTGCACTACGCCTACCCGCGCGTGTTCCCGGACGAGCTCATCGACGTCATCGCCACCGAGCCGAAGATCGCCAAGTACCTGGACATGCCGGTGCAGCACGCCAGCGACAAGCTGCTCCTGTCCATGAAGCGCGGCCGCAACTCGGAGTTCCTCAAGAAGCTGCTGGGCAAGCTGCGCGAGCGCGTGCCGAGCCTGGTGATGCGCACCTCGCTCATCGTCGGCCTGCCGGGGGAGACGGAGGAGGACTTCGAGCTGCTCAAGGAGTTCGTGAAGGAGCAGCGCTTCCAGCGCCTGGGCGTGTTCCAGTACTCGGATGAAGAGGGCACCGCCGCGTTCGACCTGCCGAACAAGGTCCCGGCGAAGACCATCGAGCGCCGCTGGCGCGAGGTGATGGCCATCCAGAAGCGCATCAACCGCGAGCAGAACAAGAAGCTCGTGGGCCAGAAGCTCACCGTGCTGGTGGAGGGCCCCAGCGAGGAGTCCGAGCACCTGCTGGTGGGCCGCCACGAGGGCCAGGCGCCGGAAATCGACGGGCAGGTCTACATCAACGACGGCCTGGCGTACCCGGGCGAGTTCGTCACCGTGGAGGTGACGGAGGCGCACGACTACGACCTCATCGCCCGCGTGGTGGAGCGTCCGGATCCGAAGCAGCGCGAGCACACCCCGCGCGAGGCCCATCCCGCGCCCATCCCGCTGAAGGCGATGGTGCGTCCGCCGGAGCCGCGGCCGGAGTAGTCCGCATCCACCAAGGCAGTGCCCCGGGCCCGCCCCGCCCTCCTCACGGAGGCGGTCGCGGGCCCGAGCCGTTCGTGGCCCCTACTTCGGATCCTCGGGCTCCAGCTCGCGCTCCTCGACAGGAGGAGGCTGCGGGCCCGAGCCCTTCGTCGGCACCGCCACGCCCTCGCCCAGCGGCGTGGGCTGGCACTCGCAGACGGTGCGCCGCGACGCGGACTCCGTGACGAAGGCGCACGTCGTGGGGCACTCGGGCTGGCGCCCCTCCTCCACCAGCGACACGGCGTAGCCCGCGCGCCCGCAGCGCGGCGTGGCACGCGGGCAGGTCTTCGCCAGGGACGCCCACGGCAGCCGGTGCTGCGTGTTGGCCCCGCGCGTGGTGGTGGGGAAGCTCAGGCCCACCTGACAGCCCGTCTCCAGGCGCTGGCCATCCGCGCCCCGGGGCTCCACGTAGAGGCGCACGCCCTCGGGCACGTCCCGGAGCACCTGGCCGGAGAGGGCCACCGCGCCGTCGGGCTCCGCGCGCACGAAGACGCCGTAGCAGGCCTCCTCGCTGAACGCGCCGCCCTCGCCCGCGCACTGCTGCCGGCCTCCG
>NZ_JBKGHJ010000149.1:0-16709 GCF_046520365.1 Corallococcus sp. 4LFB | reverse complement strand
CCGGCCGCCGCCGCCCCCACCCCCAGCGAAGGTTCCGTCAGCCGCGAGGAGCTGGAGCAGCGCCTGGAGGCCACGCGTCAGGAGCTGCGCGAGGACATCCGCGCCCAGTCGGCCACCCAGGCCGTGGCCAACAACGACTGGCAGGAGGAGTGGACGGAGGAGAAGCGCAAGCTGGAGCTGTTCACGCTGGACGGCTACCTGCGCGTGCGCCCCACGCTCTTCTACAAGTTCGACCTGGGCAAGCCCGCGCTGCCCTCCGGCACGCCCCTGGGCCGCCAGCTGTGGACGCGCTCGCCGCGCTCCGCCGCGGAGCAGACGCAGGCGGGCGCCAACATGCGCTTCCGCCTGGACCCGTCCTTCAACGTCTCCGAGGACGTGCGCATCAAGGCGCAGGTGGACGCGCTGGACAACATCCTGCTGGGCTCCAACCCGGACAGCGCCTACAGCGGGGATGGGCGCAACAACTTCACGCTCTTCTCGGAGAACCAGTCCCCGTCCAACTCCGCCGTCAGCGCGTTCAAGGACTCCGTCCATGTCCGCCGCGCGTACGGTGAGGTGACGACGCCGGTGGGCATCCTGCGCTTCGGCCGCATGGGCAGCCACTGGGGCCTGGGCATGCTGCGCAACGACGGCAACTGCCTGGACTGCGACTACGGCGACACGGTGGACCGCATCCAGTTCGTCACCGAGCCGTTCGCCGGCTGGTACGTGACGCCCATGCTGGACTTCAACTCCGAGGGCCTGTCCACGGAGAAGGCCAACGCGCTGGGCGAGCCGGTGGACCTCACCCAGTCCGACGACGCGCACAGCCTGGTGCTGGCCATCGCGCGGCGCGACACGGACCAGCAGCAGAAGGCCAAGCTGGACAACAACCAGGGCGTCCTCAACTACGGCCTGTACTTCACGTACCGCACGCAGCGCTACGCGACCACGACGGAGACGGGCGTCCCGTTCGACGACGCCAACCCCTCCATCCCCCTCAACACCACCGCGCCGGCGTTCGTCCCGCGCGGCGGCACGCTCTACATCCCGGACCTGTGGTTCAAGTACGCGGAGAAGAGCTTCCGCATCGAGGCGGAGTTCGCCGCGCAGCTGGGCAACATCGACGGGCGCGCGCTCACGGCCAACGACCCCACCACCCAGTCGCTGCGCGTCGCGCAGTTCGGCGGCGTGCTCCAGACGGAGTTCCACGTCATCCCGGAGAAGCTGCACCTGGGCGTGGAGGTGGGCTTCGCCTCCGGTGACAAGGCGCCGGGCTTCGGCAACTACCCGGGCCGCCAGGGCACGGGCTCCGACGGCAACACCGCGCCGGGCGACGTGGAGGGCCGTCAGTACAGCTGCGACACCGGCGGCTGCAGCGACAACGCCATCCGCAACTTCCGCTTCAACCGCGACTACCGCGTGGACCTCATCCTGTGGCGGTCCATCCTCAATGGCGTCACGGACGCGTTCTACGTGAAGCCGGGCCTCAAGTACTCCATCGCGGAGGGCTTCGACGTCTTCGGCAGCGTCATCTACTCGCAGGCGTTCTACGCGGAGTCCACGCCGTCCTACAGCAGCAAGGCCCTGGGCCTGGAGGCGGACCTCGGCGCGCGCTACATCACGGAGGACGGCTTCGTGGCGGGCATCGACTACGGCATCCTTTTCCCCCTGGACGGCCTGAAGGACACGGGCCTGCCGGGCCAGGAGCTGAGCACCGCGCACGCCATCCGCGGCACGCTGGCCATCCGGTTCTAAGCCCATGCGCTCCTCGCTCCTGCGGCTGTGCGCCGCCACCGGCCTGACGCTCGCGCTGGTGGCGTGCGGCATCAAGGGCAGCCCCCACGCGCCCCGCCCGGCGCGCCGCCCGCGCCCACGCCGCAGACGGTGCCCCCGCAGGAGCGCCGCGCGGAACCGTGGAGCCCTCCGGCCCCACGGTGCCGCCGTCCTCCACGGACGCCGGGCTGCCGGAGTGAGCGCCTTCGCCTACAAGAAGGGCGTGCTGCACGCGGAAGGGGTGCCCCTGTCCGCCATCGCGGACGCGGTGGGCACGCCCACCTACGTCTACGCCACCGCCGCCCTCGCGGAGCGCTTCCGCGAGGTGACGGACGCGTTCCAGGGGCACAAGCACCTCATCTGCTACTCGGTGAAGGCCAACTCCAACCTGGCCATCCTGCGCCTCTTCTCGGGGTTGGGCAGCGGCTTCGACATCGTGTCCGGCGGCGAGCTGGCGCGCGTGAAGCAGGCCGGCGGCGAGCCCGGCAAGACGGTGTTCGCGGGCGTGGGCAAGACGCCGGAGAGATGGCCCAGGCGCTGGCCCAGGGCCTCCTGCTCTTCAACGTGGAGAGCGCGGAGGAGCTGGAGGCGCTGGATGCCGTGGGCCGCCGGCTGGGCAGGCGCGCGCCGTTCGCGCTGCGCGTGAACCCGGACGTGGACGCGCGCACGCACCGCTACATCTCCACCGGCCTGAAGACGTCCAAGTTCGGCGTGCCCTTCGAGGAGGCGGTCGCCCTCTACGCGAAGGCGAAGAAGCTCAAGGGGCTCAAGGCGCTGGGGCTGGACTGCCACATCGGCTCGCAGCTCACGCGCACCGCCCCCATGAAGGCCGCGCTCACCAAGGTGGCGGACCTCTACGGCACGCTCAAGACGCAGGGCCACGCGCTGGAGTACCTGGACGTGGGCGGCGGCCTGGGCATCACCTATTCGGACGAGACGCCGCCCAGCCCCCAGCAGTACGCGCGCACGGTGCTGGACGCGACGGAGGGCACCGGGGCCACGCTGCTCCTGGAGCCGGGGCGGTCGCTCGTGGGCAACGCGGGCGTGCTGCTCACGCGCGTGCTGTACAGGAAGCCCACCGAGGCGCGCACCTTCGTGGTGGTGGACGCGGGCATGAACGACCTGCTGCGCCCGGCCCTCTACGAAGCGCACCACGCGCTCCAGCCGGTGGTGAAGCGCCGCGGCCGGGACGTGGAGGTGGATGTCGTGGGGCCGGTGTGTGAATCCACCGACGTGCTCGCGCGGGCGCGCCCCCTGGTGCTGCCCCGCCAGGACGAGCTGTACGCCTTCATGAGCGCCGGGGCTTACGGGATGAGCATGGCTTCCACCTACAACTCGCGGCCCCGGCCGGCGGAGGTGCTGGTGGACGGGGCGGCCTGGCGTGTCGTGCGGGAGCGCGAGCGCGTCGAGGACCTCTGGCGCGGCGAGCGGGCCTGAACGTATAAGCGCCGGCATGAAGACCTTCGAAGGCTCCATGACGGCGCTGGCCACTCCGTTCCTGAACGGAGCGCTGGACGAGGGGGCCTTCCGGGCCCTGGTCCGCTACCAGCTCGAGGGCGGCACGAACGTGCTCCTGCCCATGGGCACCACGGGCGAAGCCGTCACCATGGACGCGGACGAGCGCGCGCGCGCCATCGCCGTCGTGGTGGACGAGGTGAAGGGCCGGGTGCCGGTGGTGGCGGGCGCGGGCAGCAACAGCACGCGCGAGACGATTGAGTCCGTGCGCCGCGCGCGCGAGGTGGGCGCGGACGGCGCGCTCATCGTCACGCCCTACTACAACAAGCCCACGCAGGCGGGCCTGGTGGAGCACTACCGCGCCATCGCGAAGGCGCACCCGGGCTTCCCGCTCGTCGCCTACAACGTGCCGGGCCGCACGGGCGTGGACCTCTTGCCGGAGACGGCGCTCCGCCTGTGTGACATCCCGGAGGTCGTGGCGCTGAAGGAGGCCACGGCCAGCCTCATCCGCGCGGTGGACCTGGTGGAGACGTGCGGCGACCGGCTGACGCTGCTGTCCGGTGACGACTTCACCGTGCTGCCCTTCATCGCGTGCGGCGGCAAGGGCGTCATCTCCGTGTCCTCCAACGTCGCGCCGCGCATGATGGCGGACCTGGTGGCGGCGGCGCGCGGCAACGACATCGCGAAGGCGCGCGGCCTCCAGGTGCGGATGAACGCGCTGCACCGGCTGCTCTTCGTGGAGTCCAACCCCATCCCGGTGAAGTGGGCGCTGCACCTGATGGGCATGTTCGGCCCGGAGGTGCGCCTGCCGCTCGTGCCCATGGGCGAGGCGAACGCCGCGAAGCTCAAGGAAGCGCTGACCGGGCTGGGCCTGCTGAAGGGCTGAAGAGGAACACGCGCCATGACCCGCACCGTCATCACCGGCATCTCCGGCCGCATGGGCAGCACGCTGGTGCGCCTGGCGAAGGCCGCCAGCGACCTTGCGGTGGTGGGCGCCACGGTGCGCCCGGGCAGCCCGCTGTCCGGACAGGACGCGGGGCTCGTGGCGCGGCTGGGCGCGCCGCTGGACGTGCTCGCGCAGGACGACCTGGGCCGCGCGCTGGACGGCGCGAAGGCGGACGTCGTCGTGGACTTCACCGGCCCGGAGGCCACGCTGCTGCACGCGCGCCTCTGCGCCGAGCGCGGCGTGGCGCTGGTGGTGGGCACCACGGGCTTTTCTCCCGAGGGCCGCGCGCAGCTGGAGGCGCACGCGAAGCAGGTGCCCATCGTCGCGGCGCCCAACATGTCCGTGGGCGTGAACCTGGTCATCCGCATGGCGGCGGAGCTGGCGCGGGTGCTGGGGCCCTCGTTCGACGTGGAGGTGCTGGAAGCGCACCACCGCATGAAGAAGGACGCGCCCAGCGGCACCGCGCTCAAGCTGGCGGAGGTGCTGATGGAGGCGCTGGGCCGCACGAAGGACGACCTCACCTTCGCGCGCGAGGGCAGACGGGGGCCCGTCCGCCCGGTGAAATCGGCGTGCAGGCGCTGCGCGGCGGGGACGTGGTGGGCGAGCACACGGTTTACTTCTTCGGGGAGGGCGAGCGCATCGAGCTCACCCACCGCGCGACGAACCGTGATCAGTTCGCGCAAGGGGCGCTCCGGGCCGCGCGCTGGGTGGCGGGCCGCGCGCCGGGACTCTATGACATGGCCGACGTGCTCGGCCTCCAGGGGAAGACATGACCGCCCGTTACTGCCGCTTCCAGGTCGAGGGCCGCGCCAGCCACGGCCGCGTCGACGGCAACGAGGTGGTGGTGCTCACCGCCGCGCCGTGGGCCGGCGGCAAGGAGACCGGCCTGCGCCGCTCGCTCCAGGGGCTCACGCTGCTCACGCCGTCGGACGCGTCGAAGGTCGTCTGCATCGGGCAGAACTACCGCAAGCACGCGGAGGAGATGGGCAAGCCCATCCCCACGGAGCCGCTCATCTTCACCAAGCCCTCCACCGCGCTCAACGGCCCGGGCTCGCCCATCCGCATCCCCAAGGCCAGCCAGGAGGTGCACTACGAGGCGGAGCTGGCGCTCGTGATTGGCGAGCGCCTGAAGAACGCCGACGAGGCCACCGCCGCGCGCGCCATCTGGGGGCTCACCGCCTTCAACGACGTCACCGCGCGCGACATCCAGCGCAAGGAGATCCAGCACACCCGCGCCAAGGGCTACGACACCTTCGCCTGCGCGGGCCCCTGGGCCGTGACGGGCCTGTCCCCCGCGGACCTGCGGGTGGTGTGCCGGGTGAACGGACAGGTGCGTCAGGATGGCCGGACGTCCGACATGGTGTTCAGCGCCGCCCGCCTGGTCTCCTTCATCTCCCACGTCATGACGCTGCTGCCCGGCGACCTGGTGAGCACGGGGACTCCCTCGGGCGTGGGCGCGCTCAAGGCGGGGGACACGGTGGAGGTGGAGCTGGAGGGAATCGGAACCCTGGTGAACCCGGTTGAGATGGAGCCTTGAGTGCGACCGTCTATGTAGGACTGGGTTCCAACGAGGGTGACCGCGAGTCCCACCTCGTGGCCGCCCTCTCCGCGATGTCCTGCATCGACGCGGTGTCGGTGCTGGGGTGTTCCTCCCTCTACGACACCGCCCCGGTGGGCCCCGCGCAGCCGCGCTTCCTGAACGCCGTGGTGGCGCTGGACTGCGACCTGACGCCGCAGCGCCTGCTGTGCATCCTCCAGCGGATTGAGCAGGACCTGGGCCGCCACCGCGTCCAGCGCTGGGGCCCGCGCACCATCGACCTGGACATCCTCCTGTGGGACGAGGAGGACCACTGCGTCGTCGCGGACGCGAACCTCCAGGTGCCCCACCTTGAACTGCACAAGCGCCGCTTCGCCCTGGAGCCCCTGGCGGAGCTGGCCCCCGACGCCCGCCACCCGGTGCTGGGCGTGACCGTGCAGGAGTTGCTCGCGAAGCTCGCCCCCCAGGACGTCCGCAAGCGCGAGGCCCTCTACTGGCCCGACATGGGCGCCCGTTTCCCCGTCCACGAACTATGAGCCTGTCCCTCGTCCTGGCCACGGCCGCGCTGCTCGCGGCCGAGCCCACCCCCCTGCCTCCTGGCCACCCCACGATTCCGCCCGGCACCCAGGCGTCTCCCGCCATGGGGACGGGCATGGGCTCCGGCGCCGCGAACGGCGCGCTGCCCCCCGGCCACCCCACGATGCCCGCGGGCTCCCCCGTGGCGCCGGGCACGCCGCTGCCTTCGGGCCACCCCACGGTGGACGCGAACAAGCTGCCGCCCTCCGCCGAGGAGCTGATGAAGCAGCTCGACTCGTCCGAGGGCCTGCGCGAGCGGGAGAAGACCTTCGAGATCGCCTCGTCGCTGGGCAAGCTCTACTACACGAACGGCCGCAACGCGGAGGCGCTGACCTACCTGGGCCAGGCGCAGGCCAAGGCGGAGGGGCTGCGCTCGCTGTTCCTCGCGTCGAGGAAGAAGCTGGGCAAGGCCCCCATCGCCACCCCGGAGGCCGCGAGCTGCGGCTTCACGCAGGGCCAGACGCTGGACGCGCAGGAGGCCGTGGCGCAGGCCCGCGCGAAGTCCGGGGACACCGCGGGCGCCGCCGCCTGTGCTCGCGCCGCGCTGGTGCCCGCGCTGGACGTGGACGTGGTGCGCGGCAACGCGCTGTACCTGGGCGGTGACAGCGCCAACGCGCTGAAGGCGTACGCGCGCGTGCTGGAGGTGGAGCCCCGCCACGAGGAGGCGCTGTACGCGCACGCTTCGCTGCTCTTCGAGACGAAGGGCGAGGACCTCCAGGCGCTCAAGGCTGCGCGGGAGGGCTTCGACGCGCTGGTGGCGGCGTACCCGCAGTCCCAGCGCGCGCCCATGGCCCGCGAGCTGAGCGTGCGCATTGAAGAGACGGTGAAGGCGGGCGGCCGTCAGAAGTGGCTCGCGTCGCGCGCCGCGGACCGCAAGGTGCGCCTGTCCCAGTCCACCGCGCAGGCCGCCGCGATGCCGCCGGACGCGCCGCGCCCGCTGACGCCGGAGATGGTGGACGCGGTGAAGAACACGGAGCGCACGCCGGAGCTGGAGGCGGGCCTCACCAAGCTGGTGGAGGAGGGCGAGGAGCACCTGGCGCATGGCCGCTACCAGGAGGCCCTGGCCAACTACACCCGCGTGGTGCCCTTCCAGCCGGAGAACGGCCGCGCGAAGGCGGGCATGGCCTGGGCGCTCGTCGGCCTGGGCCGTCCCATGGGCGCGCGCGTGTGGAGCGTGGCGCTCCAGTCGGACGCGGGCGCGGTGGAGAAGCTGGGCGACACGCTGCTCGCCAAGGGCGACGCGAAGGGCGCCAAGGCCCTCTGGGAGAAGCTGGCCCAGGACGTGCCGAACTACCCGAACAAGGCCGCGCTCCAGGCGAAGCTGTCGCAGTAAGCGCGCCCCCGCCTGGGGCGCCGCGCACGAACTGGTCCGACAGTCGGACCAGTTTGGCGCGCTTCCGGCCAGAGGCGGGCCGCCTGTCCGGGCGCTTAGACGAACTTCGCGGCCAGCAGGTCCTGGACGTCGAGCAGGCCCACCGCGCGGCCCTCGACGTCCACCACGGGCAGCTGGTCCACCTTCAGCTCGCGCATCTGCGTGGCGGCGGTGAGCACCAGCGTGTCCGGGGTGATGCAGCGCGGGCGCTTGCCCATCACCTGCCGCACCGGCACCTCGAAGTCCGTGTGCCCCCGCTCCACCAGCCGGCGCAAATCTCCGTCCGTGAAGATGCCCTCCAGCCTCCCGTCGCGGTCCACCACGCACGCGGCGCCCGGCCGGCCCGGCGTGTTGGTCATCACCACCACCGCCTGCGACAGCCGCGCGGTGTCCAGCACCAGCGGGTTCGCGGGGCCCGTGCGCATCAATTCGTAGACGCGCAGCACGGAGCGCCCCAGCTTCCCGCCCGGGTGCAAGAGCGCGTAGTCGTCGCGTCCGAAGGGGCGTGAGCGCAGCAGCGTCATCGCCAGCGCGTCGCCCACGGCGTGCAGCGCGGCGGTGGACGCGGTGGGCACCAGCCCCATGGGGCAGGCCTCTTCAATCCGGCCGATGTCCAGCACCACCTCCGCGCCCTTCGCGAGCGCGCTGTCCGCGTCCCCGGTGAGCGCCACCACGGGCGTGCCCATGCGCTTGAACAGGGGCAGCAGGCGCAAGAGCTCCTCCGTGCTGCCGCTGTTGGACAGCGCGAGGATGACGTCGCCCGGGCCCACGCGGCCCAGGTCCCCGTGCACGGCCTCCGCGGGGTGGAGGAACACGGAGCGGATGCCCGTGGACGCCAGCGTGGAGGACAGCTTCTGGCCGATGTGGCCCGCCTTCCCCATGCCCGTCACCACCACCTGGCCGGGGCACTCGCGCACGAGCCTCAGCGCGCGCAGGAACGCGTCCCCTAGCCGGTCCGTGACGCCGAGGATGGCGCGGGCCTCCGCCTCCAGCACGCCGCGCGCGTAGGTGAGCGCGGCCTCGTCGTCGGCGCTCCGGGACTCGGTGCGCACGGGGGGCAGGGGAGGGCGCGCGGCCGGGGAGGGCGCGCAGGCGGGGCTTCTTGGCGGTGGAGCGGGGGCGCGGGCCATGGATGGGCGCTACCTCTACTCCAGCCTCCGCGTGGGCGGCCATCCTTGACGCATGGGGGGGCCTGGGCTACGGCCTGCCCGCCCGGCCGCCCGTGGCCGGGGAAACCTTCTTCACCACCGGAAACCAAGGGGACGGCATGAAGTTCTTCATCGACAGCGCGGACGTCGGCGAAATCCGCAAGGCCCACGAGATGGGCTGCGTGGACGGCGTCACCACCAACCCGTCACTGCTGGCCAAGGTCGGCCGCAACCTGGAAGAGACCATCCGGGAGATCTGCTCCATCGTGGACGGTCCCATCAGCGCGGAGTGCGTCTCGCTGACGGCCCCGGAGCTCATCAAGGAAGGCCAGGGCCTGGCGAAGATCCACGACAACGTCGTCGTGAAGATTCCCATGGGCGTGGAGGGCATGAAGGCCGTCAAGGCGCTCACCGCCGACGGCATCCGCACCAACGTCACCCTCTGCTTCTCCGCCAACCAGGCCCTGCTGTGCGCCAAGGCCGGCGCCACGTACGTGTCGCCCTTCGTGGGCCGGCTGGACGACATCTCCCAGGACGGCATGGAGCTCATCGCCCACATCCTGGAGATCTACCAGAACTACGACTTCACCACGCAGGTGCTGGTGGCCAGCGTGCGCAACCCCGTCCACGTCCTCCAGGCCGCGCGCCTGGGCGCGGACGTCGCCACGCTGCCCTACAACGTCATCACCCAGCTGGCGAACCACCCCCTCACCGACGCGGGCATCCAGAAGTTCCTCGCGGACTGGGAGAAGGTCCCCAAGCAGGCGAAGCCCGCCGCGAAGTAGCCTCCCGGACAGAGGCCCCCCTGTCCGTTCCGGTGTCCCTGGAACGACGGGGGGACCCTCGCGGGGGCTGGCGCCAGGACGGCGGGAGCGGTATGGCAGGGGAGCGGATTGATATTTGAATCAACCCTCCCGGAGCCGCCCCATGGATTTCCAGCTCAGCGAGTCCCAGCGCGCCTTGCAGGACGCCGCGCGCAAGTACGCCCGTGACGTGGTGCGCCCCAAGGCGCCCCACTACGACGAGACCTCCGACTTCCCCAAGGACCTCATCTCCGCGGCCTTCGAGCTGGGCCTGCTGAACATGGCCATCCCGTCCGAGTACAACGGCGTGGGCCTGACGCACCTGGAGCAGGTCATCGTGTGCGAGGAGCTGGCGTGGGGCTGCGCGGGCGTGGCCACGTCCCTCATCGCCAACGACCTGGCCAACCTGCCCATCATCCTGCACGGCACGGATGACCAGAAGAAGCGCCTGCTCGCCCCCTTCGGAGAGAAGCTGAAGCTCAGCTGCTTCTGCCTCACGGAGCCCGCCGCGGGCTCCGACGTGGCGGCCATGGGCACCACCGCGCGCCGCGAGGGCGACGAGTACGTCCTCAACGGCAGCAAGTGCTTCATCACCAACGCCGGCTACGCGGAGCAGTTCACCGTGTTCGCCACGCTGGACAAGGGCAAGAAGCACAAGGGCATCACCTGCTTCGTCGTGGAGGGCCGTCCCCAGGGGCTGACCACCGGCAAGCACGAGAACAAGATGGGCCAGCGCGCCAGCAACACCACCACCGTCACGTTCGACGAGGTGCGCGTCCCGGCGAGGAACCGCATCGGTGAAGAGGGCGAGGGCTTCAAGATCGCCATGGCCACGCTGGACAACAGCCGCCCGCTGACGGCGAGCATCTCCATCGGCATCGCCCGCGCGGCGCTGGAGCACTCGCTGGAGTACTCGGCGCAGCGCCAGACGATGGGCAAGCCCATCCGCGAGCACCAGGCCGTCCAGTTCATGCTGGCGGAGATGGCCATGAACACCCACGCCGCGCGCCTGCTCACCTACGAGAGCGCCCAGGTGCTGGACGAAGGACAGCGCAACACCCTCCAGTCCAGCTATGCGAAGTGCTTCGCCGCGGACATGGCCATGAAGGTCGCCACGGACGCGGTGCAGGTGTTCGGCGGCTACGGCTACATGAAGGAATACCCCGTGGAGAAGCTGATGCGCGACGCCAAGCTCATCCAGGTCTACGAGGGCACGAGCCAGGTGCAGCGCCTGGTCATCGCGAAGGAACTGTTCAGGTAGAAAAGCAAAACTGTGCCCGGCGGGGCTTTCCCGTTGCCGCCGCCGTGTACGGATGTCTATTACTCCCGCCCTGATGCGCGGCGCGTCAAGCCGCCCTACTTTCCAAACACTCCCCACTGAGGAGAGCCCGCCGTGAAGATTCTCGTCACCGCCAAGCGCGTGGAAGATCCCGAGTCGAAGATCAAGGTGAAGCCGGACGGCTCCGACATCGTGAAGGAGGGGCTGAAGTACAAGATCAACCCCTTCGATGAAATCGGCGTGGAAGAGGGCCTGCGCCTCGCCGCGAAGCACACCGGCGAGGTGGTGGTGGTCTCCATCGGCGGCAAGGAGGTGCAGGAGCAGCTGCGCCACGCGCTGGCCATGGGCGCCAACCGCGCCATCTGGGTGAACCACACGGGCCCGCTGGATCAGCTGGGCATCGCGGGCCTGCTCCAGAAGGTCGCGGAGAAGGAGAAGCCGGACATCGTCCTGTTGGGCAAGCAGTCCATCGACGACGACCAGAACCAGGTGGGCCAGTACCTGGCGGAGTTCCTGGGCTGGGGCCAGGCCACGTTCGCCTCCAAGGTGGAGTCGCTGGAGAGCGACCAGGAGAAGAACAAGGTCCCCGCGGTGGTGCTGTCCGCGGACAAGAAGAGCGTCCAGGTGGTGCGTGAAGTGGACAACGGGCTCGCGACCCTGGAGGTCCAGCTGCCCGCCATCGTCACCACGGACCTGCGCCTCAACCAGCCGCGCTACGCCAGCCTCCCGGGCATCATGAAGGCCAAGAGCAAGCCCATCGAGGAGCTGACCCCGGCGGGCCTGGGCGTGGACGTGGCGCCCAAGATTCAGGTGCTCAAGCTGTCGTCGCCCCCGGCGCGCAAGGCCGGCATCAAGGTGCCGGACGTGGCCACCCTGGTGGAGAAGCTGCACAACGAGGCGAAGGTCGTCTGACCGCGCTCCCAACCCTTCCAACGATTCCGGAGACAGACACCATGTCCATCGTCCTCATCGTCGCCGAGCAGCAGCCGGACGGGAACCTGCGCAAGGCCTCCCTCAACGCCATCGCCGCGGGCAAGCAGCTGGCGGACAAGTCCGGCGGCGAGCTGCACGTCGTCCTGTTGTCCAAGGACCCGTCCAAGCTGGCGGAGGAGCTCAAGGGCTCCGGCGCCAAGGTCATCCACACCGCGGCCGCTCCCGAGCTGGAGCACTACCTGGCGGAAGTGTACGCCCCCGTCGTCGCGGGGCTGGCGCAGGAGCTGAAGGCCACCTTCGTGGGCGCGGCCTCCACGGCGCAGGGCAAGGACCTGCTGCCGCGCGTCGCCGCCCGGCTGAAGGCCGCCATGGCCACCGACATCACCGCCATCAACGGCAGTGGCGCGGACATCACCTTCACGCGCCCCATGTGGGCCGGCAACGTGTTCGCCGAGGTGAAGCTCACCACGCCGGTGCAGGTCCTCAGCATCCGCGCCACGGAGTTCGCGCCGACCGCCGCCGCGGGCGCGTCCGCGGAGGTGAAGTCCTTCCAGCCCAAGCTGGAGGCCGCCAAGACGAAGTTCGTCAGCTTCAACGAGGTGAAGAGCGCCCGTCCGGAGCTCACCGAGGCCAGCGTGGTGGTGTCGGGTGGCCGCGGCACCAAGGGTGACTTCAAGGAAGTCGAGGCGCTGGCGGACCTGCTGGGCGCCGCGGTGGGCGCGTCCCGCGCGGTGTGCGACGCGGGTTGGGTTCCCAACGACCTGCAGGTCGGTCAGACGGGCAAGGTCGTCGCGCCCAAGCTGTACATCGCCGCGGGCATCAGCGGCGCCATCCAGCACCTGGCGGGCATGAAGTCCTCGAAGACCATCGTCGCCATCAACAAGGACCCGGAGGCGCCCATCTTCCAGGTGGCCGACTACGGCCTCGTGGATGACCTCTTCAAGGTCCTGCCCGCGCTGCGCGAGGGCATCCAGAAGCTGAAGTAGTCCGCGCCCGCCTTCTGAAGGCGGACCGTGACACCCAAGGGGCGCGTCGCCGGGACCCTCCCGGGGCGCGCCCTTCGTCGCGTCTGGAGGCCTACAGCTCGATGTCGGTGTCGTGGCCGGGCTTCTCCTGGGCCGGCGGCCCGGGCGCTTCCGGCTCCAGCTCGTGGGGCACCTGCTGCTCCTCGGGGGGCGCGTCGCCCGTGTCGAGCAGGTCGATGTGCTGGCCGTCCTGCACCTGGACGTAGAGGGTGCTGAAGGTCCACGCCTCGCCGTCCTTGTCCGCCACGGCGTGGAGGGTGCCGTCCGCCTTGGGGCCGTCCAGCGGGACGACGAACTCCGCGTGGGTGCGGCCGTTGGCGGTGCTCACCTGGGTGTTGCTGGGGAAGCCCGCCGTGAAGGTGCTGCCCAGGGCCTGCTGCACGTGCGGGTCCTCCTGGGCCTCGGCGATGGCGTCCGTGTACGCGCCCATGTCCTTGAAGGACGAATAGCCCCAGCCCACGGCGATGGCGGCGAAGCAGAAGCACGAGCCCAGCATCCCCAGGCAGCCCACGGGCACCGCCCACTTCCAGTTGCGGCTCCACCACCCCTGGCGGGGCACGGGTGCGTAGTCACCCTCGGGCATCGTCGGCGGCATGGGCCCTCCTGGCCTGGACCTGGGGCCGTGTCATAGCCGGTTCCGGACGAAGCGGAAGTGGGGGCTGCACCGGGGGCGGGTTTCGGGGGCGCCTTCATGACAGAGTGGGTGTCATGCCCTCTGGTGGCGTCTCGACGGCCGAGCTCGCGGACCTGCTTGCGGCGCTGCCCTTCGGCCACCGGCTGTGGGTGCGCGGCATGGGGCGGTGTCTCTACCCGCTCTTGCGCAGCGGGGACGCGGTGCGGCTGTTGCGCTGCGGGCCGGAGCGGCTGGCGCGCGGGGAGTGGCGCTGGTGCGGCACGGGCCCAGGCTGGCCGCGCAGGTGGTGCTCTCCACGGAGCCCTGGGTGACGGAGTCGCTCCTGGGCGGCACGGACGTGGCGGGCGGGGAGCTGGTGGGGCGCATCATCGCGCTGAAGCGGGGGCGGTGGGTGGTGCGGCTGCCCCGGCCCACGCGGCCCGCGCTGTTCCTCATGCAGCGCACCCTGTCCGGGGTGTGGACGAAGCCTGTGTCCCGGGCGGTGTTCCGCCGCCTGCGCGACCTGTTCTCCGGGTGGACGAAGCCGCTGCGCCGCCACTTCGTGGGCCCGCTGGAAATCAGGCTGGTGCGCCCGGAGGACCTGGACGCGCTGCTCGCCTTCGCCACGGAGCGGCTGGTGGTGTCCGGCACCTTCCTGCGCCGCCAGCTGCGCGACCGGTGGGGCCTGCCCCCGGACCGGCGCGTGGGGGCGGCGGCGGGCGCGTTCGACGCCGAGGGGCAGCTGCTGGGCTTCGCCTGGGCGGATGACTACCACCAGGAGGGGCTGGCCCTGGACGGCTTCTGGGTGCGCTCGCTGGTGGTGTCCCCCCGGGTGCGGCGCATGGGCGTGGCCACCGCGCTGGTGCGCTGCCTGGTGGAGGAGATGGGGCGGCAGGGCTCGGACCGGCTCCACGCGGACATCGACGAGGACAACACCGCGTCCTTGAGGACCTTCTCCGGCCTGGGCTTCCGGCCCGCGCCGGACGCGCTCACCGTCGCCACGAACCAGCAGTGGGACGCGGCGGGGGGCAGCAAGCGGCTGGTCGTGCTGGTGCGTCCGCTTCCGGGCTGAGTCCTACCCGGGAGTTGCACCCTCCAGGCACCTGGGCCAAAAGCACCCCCGTCCCGCTCCCCCCGCGTTCCTTGCTGGCGAGGCCCTTCGTGAGCACTCCCGCGTCCAACCCCCCGCCTTCCCCTGGCATGTCGCCCGCGTCCCCGGAGGGCGAGTCGAAGGGCGGCTTCAACGTCGACCGCCTGTTCCTGGGCCTGCTGGCGGTGTTCCTCCCGCTGGCCATCGCGTCGCACTTCTTCTTCCCGGGCGTGTGGACGTTCGTGCTCTGCGCGGTGGCGCTCGTGCCGCTGGCGCGGCTGATGGGCGAGGCCACGGAGGTGATTGCCCACAAGCTGGGCAGCGGCCTGGGCGGCCTGATGAACGCGTCGTTCGGCAACGCCGCGGAGCTCATCATCGCGCTGGCGGCGCTGCGCTCCGGCCACGCGGACGTGGTGAAGGCGTCCATCACCGGCGCCATCCTGGGCAACCTGCTGCTGGTGCTGGGCGCGGCCATCCTCGCGGGCGGCCTGAAGTACCCGAGGCAGAAGTTCAACACGACGGCGGCCCTGTCCGGCTCCGCCATCATGTTCCTGGCGCTCACCGCCATGTCCATCCCGGACCTGTTCCACGCGGCGCGCGGCCCCGCGGCGGACACGGTCCTCTTCCCCATGTCGGTGGCCATCTCCGTCATCCTGCTCATCGTCTACGCGCTGTCGCTGCTCTTCTCCCTGCGGACGCACGCGCACCTGTACGCGGGCGAGGAGGACGGCGGGCCACAGGAGATGCCCGTCTGGAGCACGAAGAAGGCCACCGTCCTCCTGCTGGGCGCCACGCTGGGCGTGGTGGTGGTGGCGGAGTTCCTGGTGCACGCCATCGAGGACGCCATCGCCGCGTTCGGCTTCACGCACACCTTCGTGGGCGTCATCATCATCGCCATCATCGGCAACGCGGCGGAGCACTCCACCGCCATCCTGATGGCGCTGAAGAACAAGATGGACCTGGCGTTCAACATCGCCTTCGAGTCCTCCAAGCAGATCGCCCTCTTCGTCGCGCCGGTGCTGGTGCTGGTGTCCATCCCGCTGGGCCAGCGCCTGACGCTGGAGTTCAGCCACATGGAGGTGCTGGGCATCGCCATCGGCACGGGCGCGGCGACGCTCATCGCGCTGGACGGCGAGTCCAACTGGCTGGAGGGCGTGATGCTGCTGGGCGTCTACGCCATCCTCGGCGTGGCGTTCTTCTTCATCCCGTAGTTCCTCATGGAGGCCGGTCCGGTGACGCAGGAGCGCAGTGGGGCGAGGTGGCGGGCGGATGGGGCGCTGTTGCTCCTCACCGTGTTCTGGGGCCTGACGTTCGTGGTGGTGAAGGACGCGCTCGTGTTCGCGGACCCCTTCACCTTCCTCACGCTGCGCTTCGTCGTGGGTGGGGCGGTGATGGCGGCCCTCGCGCGCGGGCGGATGTTCGCGCCCGGCCTCGTCCTCAAGGGGCTCTTGCTGGCGTTGGTGCTGTTCCTCTGCTTCGCGCTCCAGACGGTGGGGCTCCAGACCACCACGCCGTCGCGCGCGGCGTTCCTCACCGGCCTCAACGTCCTCTTCGTCCCGCTGATGTCCATGGTGCTGCTCCGGCGGCTGCCGCGCGTGGGCACCTCCGTGGGCGTGGTGCTGGCGGCGGTGGGGCTCTACTGGCTGACGCGGCCCATCCCCAGCGACGCGCAGCCGGGGGGCGCGGGCGGCCTGCACCTGGGGGACTGGCTGTCCATCGGGTGCGCGGTGGCGTACGCGGCGCACATCCTGCTCACGGAGCGCTTCGCCTCGAAGGACAACGCGGTGGGCCTGGTGGCGGTGCAGCTCGTGGGGGTGGCGGGGCTGTCCGCCCTGTGCCTGCCCTTCGTGGAGCGCAAGCTGGAGTGGACCTGGCCGCTGGTGGTGGCGGTGCTCACGTGCGGGGTGCTCGCGAGCGCGGTCGCCATCCTCGTCCAGACGTGGGGCCAGGCCCGCACCAGCGCGGTGCGCGCGGCGCTCATCTTCGCGATGGAGCCGGTGTTCGCCGCGGCCTACTCCGTGGCGGTGGGCCGCGAGGTGCTGGGCCTGAAGGAGTGGCTGGGCGGCGCGCTCATCGTCGTGGGCGTCTTCGCGTCGGAGCTGGGCACGGTGGTGTGGGACGGATGGCGGGGGCGGGGCCGCACGCCCGCCGCCTGAGCATGCGGCGCGCGGGGTGGG
>NZ_JBKGHJ010000148.1:0-16859 GCF_046520365.1 Corallococcus sp. 4LFB | reverse complement strand
GGCGGCGCGGCGGGGCCCGCGCGCTGAAGCGGAGTGGGGCAGCTTCCGGCGGCCCGATGGGGCCGAAGCCCCACGCCGCGGTCGTTCCAACTGGTCCGACAGTCGGACCGGTTCGGGCGGCAGCACTCCTCGGCCCCCGCGCGCTGACGGCGGGCTTCGCACCGGGGGGCAGGGGGCTGGAAAATTGACCGGACGCTACGGGCCTGTAGCGTCCAGGGCATGCCCTCTTCCGTCGCAGCCCTCGCCACCTCCGCGATGTTGCGCCGTACCGACCCCGTTCGCGGGGCGGTGGAGCGCCTGGCCCGGACGCTGCCCGCTCGCGCGGATGCCAGCGTCCTGCTGGACTTCGTGGAGGATGACCTCCGCGAGGGCCTGGATGCCCTGGGCGACGTGCAGGCCCACTTCCACGACCTGCTCCTGACCCTCCACCGCGAGACGCTGACGCCGGTCGCCCTGCTGAACGCGGGCGAGGACCTGCACGTGCTCCAGCGCCTGGAGGATCTGCACGAGGTGGTGACGCACCTGCGCCGCCGCCTGTCGCAGGCCGCCGGGATGATCCGCAACGGCTGACGGCCAGGCGCTACCGCGACCACGCGTGGAGCCCCGCCGCGTTCAGCGCGACGCTGGCGGTCCGAAGCCCCCGTCGGTGCCCCGCGGGGCCTCCGCGCGAGCCGCCAGGGGCGGCGTCACCACTTGAGGTCTTCCTTGCCCTGCGCCTCCATGGGCTTTTCGCCGGGGCGCTTCACGCCGGACAGGGTGAGACGCACGGCACCCAGGTCGATGGCGCCCACGGCGGCCAGCGGCAGGCGGCGCTCGTCGTCGGTGATCCACACGTGCACGTCGCGCTTCTGCGACGGCCGGTCCAGGCGCACGGCGGTGCCGGCCAGGTGCCACGCGTCGAACTCGCCCAGGGGCAGCGACACGTGCTCGCGCTCCACCACGGTGGCCGTCATGCGCCACATGCGGCGGATGCCGTACACGTCGAAGCAGACCGGCAGGTCCTTCTTCAGCGGCAGCTGGCGGATGAGGTAGATGGCGCCCGCGACGTCCAGGCCGTCCTTGTCGAACGCGTAGTCGAAGTGGCCCTTGGGGCGGTCCCCAATCTGGTAGTCCACCTTGACGCTCTTGTCCTGCGCGCCGAAGTCCACGTTCACCTTGCGGCGCAGCTCGTTCTCCACGGCCTCCTCGGTGTAGCGCGAGGGGCGCAGCGTCTTCGGGTGCAGGTAGCTGGTCGCGCTGCCGCGCACGCGGCGCACCTTGGAGAACAGCGTGTTCGTCTGTGCCTCCACCAGCACCGGCAGCGCGCCGTTGGCCGGGCGCTGAACGCGCATGGTGAGCCTGCCCGCCTTGGCGCCCATGGCGTCCATGTCGAACTCGAGGAGCTCCCCCGGCTTGAACGCCAGCGGCGAGCGCAGCGCGGGCAGGCCCTGTTCACACGGCTTCACCGCGACGACGGGCTCGCCGGGCGCGGCGGCGGCCGCCGCGTCGCCGGTGTTCTCCGGTGCGTCCGCGGGCTTCGCGGCGTCCGCGGGAGCGTCCGTCGCGGGCGCTTCGTGGAAGGGCTCAGGATGGACCTGAGCGGGAGGGGCCGGGCCTCCTGGGCCTGACCCGGGATGGCGCTGAGGGCGCTGAAGGCGAGGCAGGCCGCGACGAGGTTGCGCATGGTGTTCATTCTGCTTCCTCCCAGGGGGGAGTGACTACGGGGTTCCCCCGGAAGTCCGACGTCCGGAGCGCTTCGCTTCTTCAGCCGCCTGCCGCTTCACGATGCGCTCGGTCACTTCCTTGCGCACCGCTTCCCACTCCGCCGGGTCCCGGGAGATTTCGTACCCGGACTTCGCCAGCCGCTTCGCCGCCGTCCGGGCGAAGGCGCCGTCGCCCAGCGACGTGAGCAGGCGCAGGTATTCGTAGTCCTCCAGGCCGTCGCGGATGTGTTTCAGCCGCAGGGACACCACGGGCTGGTGCTCCGTGCCGCCCAGCTTCGCGGGCGTGCCCGGGTAGAAGAGGGTGCCGTCGCCGTTGCCGCCGAACTCGAAGAGGTCCGCCCAGACATCCTTCTTCGTGTTGTAGGCGAAGACGGTGTCGAAATAGAGCTCGCCGTCCACGCCGCTCTCGAAGGCCAGCACGCCCATGGCGCGGTTGAGCGGGGCGGGGTGGTCCACCATGTACGAGGCCCAGTCGCTGAACGCCTTGTCCAGCGCCTTGTCCGGGGGCGGCCCGCCCGTGCAGCCGTGGGACATACAGCTCTGGTACCACCACACCTTCGCGCGCGCTGGCAGCCGCGTGCGCGCGGTCGCGGTGTTCGCCACCGCGCGGCACGTCTGCGGTCCCTCGCGCGGATAGAAGCAGTTGATGATGGGCGTGAGGATGTCCACCGACCCGTTGAACGCCGGGTCCAACGCCGTGGTGACGAGCACGGGGATGGTGCCGCCCGCGTCACGCACGCGCTTCGCCTGCGCCTTCACCAGCGGCACGTCCTTCGCCTTCGGTTCGTCCTTGGCGTAGAAGAAGAGCTGCGCCTTCCAGCCCTTGTCCTCGAAGTGCTTCTGGAAGGCGCGGTAGTACGCCGTCTTCTCCGCGTCCGTGGAGGCCTTGCGGTTGTCGCGCACGTCGGCCGTCGTGAAGCGCGCGCCGGAGGGCAGCAGCGTGCCGTCCAGGAAGGGCGCCATCTCCGCGTCGTACGCGCTCCAGTCCAGCACCGCGCGGCCGTCCTGGAACTTCACCGGCGGCGGGTCCATGCCCATGCCGTGCGCGCTCACGCGGTGCTCCAGCAGCGCCTTGCCGTACGCGCGCAGGAGCGCCTTCGCCTCCGGCGAGTCCGCCGGGATGCCGTGCCCCTTCGCGATGCTGTACAGCGAGATGCCGAAGCTGTTGGGCAGCGACGACGTCGCGGGCAGGTCGAAGGGCCGCACCTCCACCGTGAAGGGCACGGCCGGCAGGTCCTTGCCGTCCGCCGCCGCGCTCAGGCTCCCCGTATACGTGCCGGGGGCCTGCTTCGGAGGAACGCAGACCTCCACGTAGACGACCGTCGGGTGCCTGGGATTGGCGGGCGCCGACAGGGGCACCAGCGCGTCGGGCCACGGCCCTGTCCTGCCCTCTCCGTTGGAGGGCGTCTTCACGTCGAGGTACGCCTCGCGCCACGCGTCCACGGTGAGCGGCGCGCCCGGCCCCTTGAGGGCCAGGGGCTGCATCGTCACCCGCGTCACGCCCTGGGGGAGCACCAGCTGCGTGCCCTCGCACTCGCCCCGGGCCGCGCTGAGGCGGGCCTCCTTCGCGCCCTTCGGCGTCGCGTCCGGCCGCACCTTCACCAGCGGCGACACCACCTGCACGCCGCCCGGCGCGGCGGAAAGCACCGCCGCCACTGCCCATGCCCAACCCACGCCCATGCCCCCTGCCTTCCCCTGGTTGGTGGACGACGCCTCAGTCGTCCGAGTTGTCCGCCCGGGCCATGGTCACCACGCGGCCCGGCTTGTAGTCGGTGAGCTCCGCCACGATGGTGCCCAGCGCGAAGTCCGCCTCGATGCGCACCGGCACGTGGTGGGCGTCCGCGCTGAGGTACGCGACCATGTCGCGCTTGGACTCCAGCTTGCCGCCGAACTCGGTGTGCACGCGCACGCGGAAGGTGTCGCGCGCGCCCGCGGGCGTGGTGACCGTCTCGCGGCCCTCCACCGTGGCGCGCAGGGTGAACTGCTTGCTGCCGGTGAACACCGGGTACTCGAAGGAGCGGCCCACCGTCAGCTCCTGGCCGCGCAGCGCGAACGTCGCGCCCGTCACGTCCAGCGACCCCTGGGTCAGCGCGTGGTCGGACTCGCGCGGCGGGTCGCTCTCCTTCTGCTTGATGACCTTCGCGCCGGTGCCGTCCGCCGTGAGCTGGATGCGCTGGCGGCGGCGCTTGCGGTTCTCCTCGGAGTGCAGGTCGCTGCCCGTCACCCGCTGGGCGCCCGCGTCCCAGTACGACACGAAGCGGCTCTTGATGGGGTAGACGCCCACCAGGTCGTCGGACTTCGCCATGGCCACGATGGGCCACACGCTCTGGCCCCACTGCGTCATGGGCGCGCCCACCGTCACCGTGGCCGTGCCGGCCGTCAGCCCCAGGTAGCGCACCCGGTACTGGGCCTGCTCACCGGGGCCGAACGCCGTCCCGGTGGGCTCCTGGGCGTGCGCCAGCGCGGACCCCATGAGTCCCACCACCGCGGCCATGAACCCCCAGCTGGACAGACTGCGCATCGGGTGTGCTCCCTTGCTTGCAAGTTAGGTGGCCGGCCGCCTAAGCCAACCGTGCTGCGCAACCGCCCCCACCACCGGACATTTCCAGGACGGACGGCCGTGGGACAGCATTCAAAGCCGTCCGGCCGCCCCCCAGGCACGCCGGGAAACGACAGGCGGGGGACGCAAGGGCGGCCCGCAGGGGTACACGCGTGCACGGGCCGCTGACAAATGGAGGACAGTCCTCCCAGCCCGCCTGGATGCCCAGCAGGGCACACCCGGACGGGGGGGCCCGGTGCTAGCCTCCGGCCCCATGGCCAACGACTTCCAGTTCGACGACGACGACTTCGCGAAGGACTCGGGCGCGGGGACCGGCAGCCGCGTCTTCGACGAGTTCGACTGCCCCGGCTGCAACGCCAACAACCCCGTGGACGACACGTTCACCGACGGGGACGAGGTGCGCTGCAACTACTGCGGCTGCGAGTTCAAGGCCCTGGTCAACCAGGAGGGGCGGCTGCGGTTCCGGGAGCTGTGAGCGCGCCCGGACGCACCTGCTCCTAGGCGCGCTCGCCGAAGATGGCGGTGCCCACGCGCACGGCGGTGGCGCCCTCCAGGATGGCCTGCTCGAAGTCGTGCGTGGTGCCCATGGACAGGGCCGTCAGCGCATGGGCCGCCGCCAGCTCGCGCAGCCTCGCGAAGCCCTCGCGCATCCGCGCCACGTCGTCCGTGGGCGGCGGCAGCGCCATCAGCCCCACCACCTGGAGGTTCGGCAGCTCGCGCACCTGCGCCAGGAAGCCGCCCAGCGCGTCCGGCGTGAGCCCGTGCTTGGTGTCCTCGTTGCCCAGGTTGAGCTCCACGTAGCAGGGCAGGGGCGCCGTGCCCGCCCTGCGCTTGGACAGCTCTGCGGCGACGTCCAGCCGCTCCAGCGCGTGGAAGGCGTGCGCGACGCGGGCCACGTACTTCACCTTGTTCGTCTGCAGCGAACCAATGGCGTGCCAGCGCAGGCCATCCAGGTCCTTGAGCTCCTCGGCCTTGTCGCGCAGCTCCTGGGCGTAGTTCTCCCCGAAGTCGCGCTGCCCCGCGGCGTACGCCTCGCGGATCAGCGCCGCGGGCTTGAGCTTGGACACCGCCACCAGCGTCACCGACGACTCCGGCCGCCCCGCGCTCGCGCAGGCCTTCGCCACGCGCTCGCGCACCCGGGCCAGGTGGTCCGCCACGCCGCCGCTCATCGCGGGCCTCCGGTCCAGGGCAGGGGGACGCCCGCCCGGCCGAGCAGCGCCAGCGTCTCTCCCAGCGGCAGGCCGACGACGTTCGAGGGACTCCCGTCGATGCCCCGCACCAGGAAGCCGCCCTTGCCCTGGATGGCGTAGGCCCCCGCCTTGTCCAGGGGCTCGCCGGAGTCCGCGTACCAGGCGATCTCCTCCGGGGAGAGCGCGCGGAAGGTCACCTGCGTGCGCACGACGTCGGAGGCCTGCGCGCGGCCCGCCACCGCGATGCCGGTGAAGACCTCATGGACCTGGCCGGACAGCCGGGCGAGCATCTGCCGCGCCTCCGCCGCGTCACGGGGCTTGCCCAGCAGCTCGGACCCCAGGGCCACGGTGGTGTCCGCGGCCAGCACCCATGCGTCCGGGTGTCGGGTGGCGACCGTGCGGGCCTTCTCCACGGCCAGCCGGTGCACGTAGTTCCGCGCAATTTCTCCGGCCATCGGCGTTTCATTGATATCCGCCGCCGCCACGGTGAAGCGAAGGCCCAGCTGGGCCAATAAATCCTTGCGCCGGGGCGAGGCGGAGGCGAGAACGAAGAGAGCGGTTGGATCCATGGGCGGGTGCGAGGTGTTTCGCGCTCGTGCGGCCTTAGCAGACTTGCGCTCCAGAGGGCACCTCGATGAACCCCGCGGACCTCCTGTCGGCCATGAAGCGGACAGTGGAGCAGCTGGCCGCCTACAACGAGATGGCCAAGGCGCTGACCTCCACGCTGGAGCTGCGCGAAGTGCTCGCGCTGGTGATGCAGAAGGTCAGCGCGCTGCTCCGGCCGCGCAACTGGTCCCTCATCCTCCAGGACGAGCGCACCGGGAAGCTCTACTTCGAGATCGCCGTGGGCGAGGGCGCCGAGGCGCTCAAGGGCCTGCAGCTCAACCCGGGGGAGGGCATCGCCGGGGCCGTGTTCGCCTCCGGCGTCGCGCGGCTCGTCCACGACGTGGGCGGCGACCCCAGCTTCGCGCCCCGCTTCGACGAGGCCTCCGCCTTCCACACCCGCTCGCTGCTCGCCGTGCCGCTGGTGGCGCGCGAGCGGGTGCTGGGCGTGATTGAGCTGGTCAACGGCCCCACGGAGCCCGGCTTCACGCATGACGACCTCACCGCCCTGTCCGCCATCGCGGACTACGCGGCCATCGCCATCGAGAACGCGCGCAACTTCCGCCGCGTGCAGGAGCTCACCATCACCGACGAGCACACCGGCTGCTTCAACGCGCGGCACCTGCGCGCGCAGCTGGAGCTGGAGGTGAAGCGCTCGGCGCGCTTCCGCCACCCGCTGTCGCTCGTGTTCCTGGACCTGGACCACTTCAAGTCCATCAACGACCGCCACGGGCACCTGGTGGGCAGCGCCACGCTCAAGGAGGTGGGGGACCTGCTCATCAGCCTGGGCCGCCACAACCTGGACGCCGTCTTCCGCTACGGCGGCGACGAGTTCGCGGTGATGCTGATTGAGACGGACACGGAAGGGGCCCAGGTCATCGCCCGGCGCATCTGCGAGGCGTTCCGCGGCCAGCGCTTCCTGCGCGAGCAGGGGCTGGACGTGGCGCTCACCGCGAGCGTCGGGGTGGCGTCCTTCCCGGACCACGCCACCACCTCCACGGACCTCATCCGCGCGGCGGACTTCGCCATGTACGCGGCCAAGGGGCGGGGCCGGGACGGCATCGCCGTCGCCGAGGCCCCTTCGGGAGCGGGGACCCCCGTGGAGGTCCCCTTCGCCCGCTCCGGCGGGTGACTACCCCGCGGAGCCCAGCACCGCGTCGATGGCCTCGGTGTTGGTGACGACGCTGCCGCTCTTCTTCAGCGACTTGAGGAAGGACTCCGTCAGCTCGATCTGCTTGGCCTGACGGGCCTGGGTGCGCAGCTCCTCCTTGCGCTTGTCGAAGCCCGCGGTGTCTGGCTTCTCGCGCTCCACCACCTGCGCGACGACGTTCGCCTCGCCCACGGTGAAGACCTCGTCCAGCACCGCCGGGCCCTTGGCCTCGAAGGTGGCCTTCACCAGGCCCGGCGCCGGACCCAGGTGCGGCACGGAGTCACCCTGCGCGGTGAAGCTGTCCGTCTCCACGGCCTCCGGCTTCGTCTCCGCCTCGAAGCGCAGCAGCGCCGGCTGCTGGCCGGCGGGGACCGGGAACTGCTCCTTCAGGGACTTGCCGGCCTTCGCCGCGGCCAGCGCCTTGTCGGCCGCCGCCCGGGCCAGCCCCTTCGCCTGCTCCTGCTTGTAGAGGCGGGTGGCGATCTCGCCCTTCACGTCTTCCAGCTTCTTGTTCTGGGCCTCCTTCTTCTCCTCCACCTTCACCAGGTGCACGCCCAGCGCGGACTCCACCGGCTGCGTCACTTCCCCGGCCTTCAGCGCGAACGCCGCGTTGGCCAGCGCCGGATCCCACGTGGTGCGCTCCACCCAGCCCAGGTCGCCGCCCTTCAGGCTGGTGGCGTCGTCGTCGCTGCTCGCCCTGGCCAGGGTGGCGAAGTCCTTGCCGCCCTCCAGCTCCTTGCGCAGGCCTTCCGCCTTCGCCTTCGCCTGGGCCTTCTGCTCGGCCGTCGCGTCCGGGGCCACCTTGACGAGGATCTGCCGGGCGTGGATGCGCTCGGGCACGTTGTAGACGAAGCTGTTCGCCGCGTAGTAGTCGGCGATCTCCTTCTCATGCGCCTTCTGGAACTCCGCGAGCTTCGCGGCCGTGGGCGCGGGGACCTGGTCCGCGTACATCGTGGGCAGGAAGCGGGCGAACACCAGCTTCGCCTGGTTGCCCTCCTTCTCGTAGCGCGCGCGGACCTCGTCGTCCGACACCACGGCGCCCGTGCGCACCACGTCGATCATCTTCTGGGCGGCCATCTGCCGGCGCAGCTCGTCCTCGTACTCCTGGGGCGTGCGGCGGTAGAAGTCGCGCAGCACCTGCTGGTAGCGGGCGAAGTCGAACGCGCCCTCCTTGGAGTGGAAGTCCGTGTTCTCGTGGATGAGCTTGCGCAGCTCCTCATCCGACGGGGTGATGCCGTGGCGCTCCGCCGACTGGGCGAGCAGCTCCGCGTTCACCAGCCGGTCGAGCACCTGCTTGTCCAGGCCGAACTGGCGGGCCACCGACTCCGGGATGGGGTTGCCCTGCGAGCGCAGGAAGTTCATCTGCCGCGACCAGGCCATGCTGAAGTCGCGCAGGGGGATCTCCTTGCCGTTCACCGTGGCGACCGCGCTCGCGGTGGGCGCGGCGCTCCCACTGTCCGCGAACCCGTTGCTGCCCGGACCGAACTGGAGCGTGAACACCACGGCGATGCCGATGATGAACAGGAGGGAGAAGGCCTTCCGGGGATTCAAACCGTCCATTGTCGTCACTTCACGGTCGGAAGCGCCCGCGAATCACCTTGCGGAAGGTCTCGCGGCGCCGTGTTGTTGGTAGCCCGGCCGGTGGGGATGCATGAGTGTCAACACCCCCTCATCCGGGCCTTGACTGCCTAGGACAACAGACCGGAAAATGCAAGCGATTCAGCCAGCTTAGCCCGCTCCCATCCCCCTTCCACCACCGCCGTCCGCCCACCCCGGGAAAGCCCCCGTCCGTGCTGTCTCTTCTCAAGCGGTACCGCCGCTTCCTCCTCGTGGCCGCCCTCCTGCTGTACCCGCTCGGCGCCTTCCTGCTGGGCGGCCGGCGCGGCCGTGACCCGAACTTCGTCGACCGGGGCGTCATCGCGCTCACGGCCCCCGTGCAGCAGGGGCTCACCGCCGGCATCGACGGCGCCGTGGCCGCGGTGCGCAACTACCTGGACCTGCGCGGCGTCCGTCAGGACAATGACGCGCTGCGCCTGGAGAACCTCCAGCTGCGGGCGACGGTGCAGGCCCTGGGCGAGGCCCGCTCGGAGAACAGCCGGCTGCGCAAGCTGCTGGCGTACGCGGAGGCCGCCCCTGGCCCGGAGATTCCGGCGCGGGTGGTGGGCGTGAACCCGGTGGCGAAGCTGCTGTCGGTGCGGATCAGCAGCGGGGAGCAGGACGGGGTGTTCCGGGGCATGTCGGTGGTGACGCCGGACGGCATCGTGGGGCAGGTCATCCGGTCCACGGGCGGCTACGCGGACGTGGCGCTGGTGACGGACCCGCAGAGCCGGGTGGCGGTGCGGGTGCAGCGCAGCCGGGCGCGTGGTACGGCGGCGGGCGCGGGCAACGGCCCCCTGGCCCTGGAGAACATGCTGCGCACCGAGGACGTGGAGGACGGCGACCTCATCATCACCTCCGGGACGGACGGCATCTATCCGCCGGGGCTGGTGGTGGGGCGGGTGACGCAGCTGGAGAAGAAGGAGCACGGCATGTTCCAGGGCGCGGACATCCAGCCGGCGGTGGACACCAGCCGGTTGGAGGAGGTGCTCGTGGTGGGCAGCCCGTACAGCGCGATGGCCTCTGGCGGGGCGTCGGCGGAAGGCGCGCAGAAATGAAGTTCCTGGTGACCGTCATCCTGGCGCTGGTGCTGCTCACGCTGGAGTCCGTGTTCGTCCAGCAGGCCGGGCTGGTGCTGGGCCGCGTGGACGTCACGGTGGTGCTGGTGGCCTTCCTCGCGCTCCGGGCGAGCCTCGCGGAAGGGGCGTGCTCCGCCTTCGCGGTGGGCTACCTCCTGGACCTGATGAGCGGGCAGCCCACGGGCCTCTTCACCTTCCTGGCCGTGTTCACGTTCCTCGTGGGCCGGCTGGTGGCGTCGTTCGTGGACGTGCGCGGGCCGGTGGCCTTCGCGCTGTTCGCCATGGGCGCGGACCTGGGGCACGGCCTGCTGTCCACGTTCTTCACCTGGCTCACGGTGAAGGACGGCCACACGGCGCCGCTGCTCTCCGGCATGCCGGTGCAGCTGGCGCTCACGGGCGCGGCGGCGCTGCTGCTCTTCCCGCTGTTCAAGCGGTTCGAGGTGGCGCAGGAGCGCCCCACGGGGTTGCTCCGTTGACGCCTCCGACCATTGGCAACACCACCCCGGGCCGGGACCTGAAGCGCCGCTTCCTGTGGCTGGGCCTGGCCATGTCGCTGGGCCTGGTGGCGCTGGCCATCCAGCTGTACCGGCTGCAGCTCATCCGCCATGAGGAGTACGCCGCCAAGAGCGTGGCGAACTTCGTGAAGGAGGTCCGCCTGCGCGCGGACCGCGGCGTCATCAAGGACGCGCGCGGCACCATCCTGGTGGACAGCCGTCCCTCCTTCGACGCCTTCGTCACGCCGGCCTTCTGCACGGACTGCTTCGAGCAGGTGATTCCGCGCCTGGCGGAGCTGCTCCAGTGGGACGCGGACCAGCGCAAGAAGATTGAAGACCTGGTCCGCATGGGCCGCCGCAACGCGCCCTTCCAGCCGGTGCCGGTGCGCGTGGACCTGACGCGCGATGAGTACGACCGGCTCAACGCCCGGCGCGACATCCTGGACGGCGTGGAGGTGGTGCCGGTGCCGCACCGCAACTACCGCGCGGACATGGTGCTGTCGCACGTGCTGGGCTACATGAACGAAATCACCCAGGAGGAGCTGGAGCGCCTCAACGGGGACGGCGCGAAGTACGCGCTGGGCGACTACATCGGCCGGCGCGGCCTGGAGCGCTACTTCGAATCCAAGCTGCGCGGGCAGGACGGCGTGCGCAAGGAAGTGGTGAACGCGCGCGGCCAGACGATTGAAGAGCTCAACGACATGCTGGGGGAGAACGCCGTCATTCCTCCCACGGCGGGCAGCAACCTGGTGCTCTCCATCGACATGCGCCTGCAGGAGGAGGCGGAGCGCGCGTTCCCGGGCGTGACGGGCGCGGTGGTGGCCATCGACGTGAACACCGGCTTCATCAAGGCGCTGGTGTCCCGGCCCGGCTTCGACCCCAACCTGCTGACGGGCCGCGTGACGCCGTCGCAGATGGCCATGCTGGCGCGCGACCCGCTCCACCCGATGATCAACCGCGTGGCCGCGGAGCACTACAGCCCGGGCTCCACGTTCAAGGTCGTGACGCAGCTGGCGGCCTTCAAGTCCGGCGCGTTCCGCCCGGAGACGGTGGTGAACTGCTCCGGCGGCTACCGGCTGGGCGCGCGCGTGTGGCGCTGCCACAAGGACAGCGGCCACGGGCCCCTGGATGCCAAGGGCGCCATGAAGGCGTCGTGCGACGCGTGGTTCTACAAGGTGGCGGACACCATCGGCCTGGACCCCATCGCGGAGATGGGCAAGTCACTGGGGCTCGGCCGCCCATCCGGTGTCGGGGTCGTGGCCGAGGTGCCGGGCATCATGCCGTCCATCTCGTACCACGACAAAGTCTCACCTGGTGGCTACACGAAGGGCATGGCGCTCAACAGCGCGATTGGCCAGGGCGACGTCAACGTGACGCCCCTCCAACTTGCACTGGTGTACGCGGCGCTCGCCAATGGCGGAAAGTTCCTCAAGCCGCAGATGGTGCAGCGGATGGAGGACCTGGATGGGAACATCACGAAGGAGTTCCTTCCCGAGATCGTACGCCAGGTCGACATCGACCCCGCGCACCGCAAGGCCGTCATCGATGGGCTCATCGCCGTGGGGCAGGAACCTGGGGGCACCGCGTACCGCGCGAAAATCAACGCGGGGCTCAAGGACGTCATCGTCGCGGCCAAGACGGGAACGGCCCAGGTGGCTCGGATTGGCGCGGTTCGCCTCAGGACGCAGCAGATGAGCTACTTCGAGCGGCACCACGCCTGGTTTGCCGGCTTCGCGCCTGCGGCGACGCCGGAACTGGCGGTCGTGGTCCTGAACGAGCATGGCGGACAGGGGGGGACGGATGCCGCTCCCACGGCCATGGCGGTCTTGAAGAAGTACTTCGAGTTGAAGGCGCAGGATGCCATCTCGCCGCCGCCCCGCGCCAACCAACCCTACACGCCGTCGCTGCCGCCCGCGCCCAGCCTGGACACGGCGGCGCTCACCCGCGCCGTGGTGCCAGCCCCCCATGTGAACCTGCCGGGAGAGCCCATCCAGCCGCCCTCTGAATCAGGAGACGATAGTGCAACTGCGCATTGAGCGACGGATGGTGCCCCACGTCCCATGGGGACTCGTCGTGTGCGTGCTGGGCGTGTGCGCGCTGGGCATCTGGAACCTGGCGTCCGCGTCCCGGCCCCCCATGGCACCGGTGTGGACCAGCCAGACGCTCTACCTGGCCGTGGGGCTGGGCGCGGTGCTGATGGTGTGCCTGGTGGAATACCGCTGGATCCAGCGGATGGCCTTCCCCATCTACGTGCTCAACATCCTGGCGCTGCTGGCGCTGCGGCTGGTGGGGCACACGGCGAAGGGCGCGGAGAGCTGGTTCGTCATCGGCCCGTTCCGCCTGCAGCCCGCGGAGTTCATGAAGATTGGCGTCGTGCTGATGCTGGCCAAGGTCTACCACGACGACTTCCAGCCCAATCAGCCGTCCTACGGCATCGTGCGGCTGTGGAAGCCGGTGCTGGTGGTGATGGTGCCCTTCGTGCTGGTGCTGGTGCAGCCGGACCTGGGCACCGCGCTGATGATCTTCCTGTCCGCCGGCACCGTCATCCTCTTCGGCAAGGTGCGCTGGTACCTGTCCGCCACGCTGGTGGCGGGCGTGCTGGTGGGGGGCCTCATCATCTGGAACGACTACATCCGGGAGATGCCCGAGCCGCGCACCACCGTCGTGCGCCACCACCTCAAGAAACACCAGAGCCAGCGCATCTCCGGATGGTTGGACCCGGAAGCGGACCTGCGCGGCAGCGGTTACCACGCCGCCCAGTCCAAGATTGCCGTGGGCTCCGGCGGGCTCACCGGCAAGGGCTGGCGCGAGGGAACCCAGACAGGCCTGCGCTTCCTGCCGGAACAGCACACGGATTTCATCTTCTCCGTGTGGGCCGAGGAGCACGGCTTCTTTGCCTGTCTCCTGTTGCTCCTGCTTTACGGCGGCATCTTCATTTTCGGGCTGGGCGTGGGCTTCAGCGCACGCGACCGTTTTGGAGCGTTCGTCGCGGTGGGGGTGGTGGCCACACTTTTCTGGCAGGTGTTCGAAAACATCGGCATGGTCATTGGCCTGTTGCCGGTGACGGGCATCACGCTGCCCCTCATGAGCTACGGCGGCTCCTCGATGCTGTCGGTGATGTTGTGCATCGGGCTGCTGGTGAACATCAGCATGCGCCGTCACATGTTCTGACGGCCGGAGGCTTCCGATGGCGGTGCAGAGGAAGGGCGCGACGACGGTGAAGGCCGGCACGGCGGTCCGCGGGCCGGAGGGCACGCAGACACCCCGGCCGTTCGTCCCGCCGGTGGGGGCTTCCCGCGGCGCGCCCACGCCCGGCGCGGCGCCCCGCATCGAGATGAACCAGGGGGAGCCGGAGCACCGGCACTTCCCGCGCGCGCAGCTGGCCACGCACTTCGACCTCTGGGTGGATGACGGCGCGGGCGGCCGGCGCTTCTCCGCCAACCTCGTGTCCGTCAACGTGAGCGTCAGCGGCGCCTTCCTCGCGAGCACCTTCTTCCTGCCCATGGGCACGGTGGTGCGCACGCGCTTCGCGCTGGAGGAGGGGGCGGCCCCCGTGGAGGCCCGCGCGGAGATTGTCCGCGAGGAGCGCGGCCCGGAGGAGGAGGGCCGCAGCGGGTTCGCCCTGCGCTTCCTGGACTTCTCAGGCCAGACGGAGGTGGCGCTCGCCCGGCTCTTTTTGGGCATGCGCCTGCGTGCGTTCACGGAGGACTATCTCAAGTCCCAGCGCGCCCGCTCCCTGCCCAATGAGCTGGAGCGGGTCATCGACGTGATGGCGGCCTGGGAGCTGCTCAAGGCCACCACGCCCGGAGATCCCTGGCGCGGCGAGTAGGGCTCCGGTGCGCGGCCCTCAGGCCGGCTTGCCGGTGGCGATCTGCCTGCGGCGCTCGGCCTGGTAGTGCGCCGAACACAGGCCCTTGGAGCGCTGCTCGCGGGTGCAGCCATTCACCGTGCAGCGGCGGTCCATGGGCACCGGCCCACCCGCCACCGTCTTCGGGGGACGGCCGCGGCGGCGTCCCGCCATCACCGCGCCGTTGCCCGGCGCCGCCGCGGCGGCGCCCATGCCCGGCATCCCCGTGTTCAGCGCGCGCAGCATGCCGCGGCCGATGGCATCACCCAGCGCCTCCGCCCATGACGTCAGGGCAGGGGTCAGCGGTGGTTGCGTGGTCAATTCTTTGCGAAGGCGTGCCATGAAAACTCCTGTTGAAACTCGCCAATCAAGACAGGCGTGTATCCGCGACTTCTGTCTGGTGTGGCGAACTCTGTCAACAAGACATGTTGGGGTCGTGTTTGACTCCTAATGCAGTTTCAATGTCTGTTGAACAAAACATGACGGGAGGATCGTCCAGTCGTCCCGGTCGGGGCGTTTGTCTCAAGTACAGAGAAACGTCTGCCGTCGGAGGGTGGCCCGCCCCCGTAGGTGAAAGCCCTTACCGTCGCGGTGAGTTGCCTTTCTACAGACATATCGAATCCGGAGCCCTGTCTCGCCCGGGTGTCTGGTTGAGGGCCCCGGAACGCAGCGTTCCCTCTCACCCGGGCGCGAACCCTGGCAATGAAGGCCAGGCGCGTCGGGGGTGGGAGGGGACGAAGGGACGGCCCCAGGGCAGGCCTGCCACCGGGAACGTTGGGGCTCAGAGCTTCTTCCGGACCACGTCCTCGATGCGCGACTTCGGCACCGCGCCGACAATCTGGTCCACGACCTTGCCGCCCTTCAGGACCTGCTTCTGGGAGTCCGAATCACCGATGTCGAGCACGTCAGCCATGTCGTCTCCGGGTGTCTCTGCTTGGGTGGGGCAGGGCGGCCGGGCCGCCCCCGTCCAACGGATGCGGCGTCCGGCGGGGGGTTGCTCCCCCATTTCAGGCCCGCTCGGAGGGAGGCTGGTGTAGGCTGGAGGGCGTGACGAAGCTCTTCCTGTCCCAGGCCCAGCTCGAGGAGTGGGCGCTGGCGGACAAAGCAGACCTGCGCGAGGGCCGCCTGGTGGTCTCCGCCGACGGAGGGAGCGACTGGCCGCTCACGCCCGCCGTCCACGTCGTGCAGCTGGTGTCGGGTGAGGACACCCACCAGCTGGTGTCTCGGGTGAAGACCGAGGAGCAGCTCGGCCGGCTGGGCGCCGAACAGATGGCCGACTCCATCCTGGTGGGGGACTCTGCCTACGAGGTGGTTCCGGGCTATGTGACGGAGGTGGGCTCGCCCTCCCCGGAGCGCAAGCCCAATTCGGAGACCGACCTGCTGGCGGCCTTCATTCTCAATAAAATGGGCTGAGGCAGGAGTGAATGCCTCCTCGGCCGGGGTTAAGAGCCTGCCGCCATGAGCCATACGCTCGTCTCGCTTGCCTGCCACGCCTACGGCCTGGCCGCGCTCGTCTACCTCGCCTTCCTGGTCCGCCAGTCCCAGGTGCTCGCCGTCACCGGCCGGGTGCTGGTGGGGACCGGCCTGCTGATGCATTGCGTTGCCCTCATCCAGATGCTGGGGGCGCAGGGGGGCCGGTTGGTGGGCCCCGCGCAGGGCATGTCCACCTTCGCCTTCCTGCTGCTGGCGCTGTTCCTGGCGCTGGACGTGCGCTACCGCAAGCCCGTCATCGGCGCGTTCCTCACGCCGCTGGCGGTGGCGGTGCTGCTCATCGGCATGCTGCTGCACGGTGGGTCCACGCCGCTGCCGGACGCCGTGCGCCAGCCGCTGCTGCCGGTGCATGTCACCATCGCGCTGTTGGGCATGACGGCCTTCGGCGTGGCGGCCGGGGTGGGGGTCATGTACCTGCTGATGGAGCGGCAGGTGAAGACCAAGCACTTCGGGCTGCTCTTCTCCCGGCTGCCGTCGCTGGAGTTCCTGGACACGCTCAACCGGCGGCTCGTGCTGTGGGGCTTCATCGCGCTGTCGCTCACGCTGGCGACCGGGGCCCTGTTCACCACCACGTTGCGCGGCCTCTCCTGGGCGCTCGAAGGCAAGCACGTGGCGACGTTCGTCGCGTGGGGCGTGTTCGCCGCGCTCGTCAACGCGCGCATCTTCGCCGGCTGGAGAGGCCGGCGGGTGGCGCTGCTCACCATGGCCGGCTTCTGCCTGGTGCTGGTCTCCTTCCTGTCGTCCTACGACCTGTCCGCCGCTGGCCCGGGGATGCCGTAGCCATGGAATTCATCTGCATTGGCGTGTCACACCGCACCGCGCCCCTGGGTGTCCGCGAGCGGTTGGCATTGCCCGAAGCCCGGCAGACGGAAGTGTTGCAGCGCCTGGCGCAGGCGCCTGTCGAAGCGCTCTGGGTGTCCACCTGCAACCGCGTGGAGGTGTACCTGGCGGCCCCCAGCGCGGACGTGGCGCGGGAGCGCGCGCGGGAGACGCTGCACTCGCTGGGCGGCGCGGAGGCGCTGGAGCACCTGTATGAACACCAGGGCGAGGCGGCGCTCGTGCACCTGTTCCGCGTGGCGTCCAGCCTGGACTCCATGGTGCTGGGCGAGGCGCAGATCCTGGGCCAGGTGAAGGACGCCTTCGAGC
>NZ_JBKGHJ010000147.1:0-16868 GCF_046520365.1 Corallococcus sp. 4LFB | reverse complement strand
CGCGCGCCGCTACGTCGGCAATCCCTCACGGCACGTCGTTGGCCGGACGGTTACGCTCAAGGCGTGCGATGAGCGCGTGCTGGACCACTTCGCCCCCGTCCCCCAGGAACAGGAATCCCCCGAGGCCGAGTGCCCCCCGGAGTGCCTCCCTGACGCCCCCGCTTCAGCCTCCGCGCAGGACGATGCGCCCGCCGCGGGCCCCTGCGTGGAGGAGCGTGGCCCTGACCCCCTCGCGCCAGCCGCCGGGGCAACGGGAGCGCTCGGCATTGCCCCCCGCCTCCACGAGGGAGCCCTTCCCGTGGAGCCGGACCGCGGGACGCCGCGGATTCCAGCCGCCCCAGGCCTCACTCCCAGCGAGCCGCAGGGTGCGTGCGCCCCTGTGGACGTGACGGGCGCGGCCCCGGGAAACATGTCCGACTGTCGAGCGGGTGGGAGCGCTTCGTCTCAGGAAGAGGAGCCGCTTGCGCGAGGAGAAGCGCAAGGCGAGCGGGCCGCCTCATGGCCCCCGGGGGCCCACCCCCACCACGAGGACGGTGGGCGGTGCGGCTCTGACGCCTCCATGGCCCACACGCCAGAACCCCCCGCTTCATGAGCGGCGACAGCCCTTCGTGCCCACTCGGGCCCATGAGGCTCCGCGCGCCCGCCCTCGAGGCGGAGCGCCCGCGCAGATGGACTTCAGCCTCCGGACTGGCGGCCTTCGATGGCGCACAGGAGCACCGCCGCGGCGATGCCCAGGCGCCGGTCCAGCTGGCGCTGCGTGTCCATGGAGAAGTCGAGGTCGATCTTCTGGATGAACGGGTTGAAGTGCTGCCGGAAGCTGAACACCTGCGCGCCGCCCAGGGTGCCGGTGAAGGTCTGCGGGATGAGGTTGGTGAGGAAGCGCCGTACGAGCGCCAGCAGCATGCTGTCCTCTTCAATCCGTCCCACCTCCTGGCCGTCCACGTCCAGCACCAGCCACGTGTCGCGCAGCATGGAGCTCAGGGCCTTGCGGCGCAGCGCGCCCACCCGCTCGCCCGTGGCCGCGTCGGTGACGTCGTAGGTGGCGCCGAAGTCCAGGATGCTGCGCGCCTGGATGGTGATGAGCTCCTCCTGCATGTCCTCGCCGCTGTAGATGCGCAGGTCCTCCTTCAGCTTGAAGGCCTTCATCTTCGAGTAGAAGGCGACGTTGCCCGCCTCGTCGTAGATGTGGAACGCGCCGCCGAACAGCTTGAAGAACTTGCGGCGGATCATGTAGCGGGACTGGCCGAGGCGCCCGGAGGCGAGCTCGCTCCGGGGACGGGTCTGGAGGGCGGAGGACATGGCCTCCTTCCCTAGCGCGAAGCGGCGCGCGGAACCAGGGGGGCTACTTGATGCCCTGCTTCGCCTTGCTCTCCGCCACGACCTTCGTCGCGGCGGCGTGGATGTTGTCGAACTGGGCGCGGTAGACGTCCGAGTGGCTCTTGCCCGTCTTCGGGTCCGCGACGTTCTGGCGCGCCCAGTAGCTGTCGAAGCTGGGGTCCGCGCCCTCCAGGCGCTTGCCGAAGCGGTCCATCTCCTTGGGCCAGCCCTGGGTGTCGATGCCGTGCTTCATCACGTCATGGTGGCGCTTGATGCCGTCGTACTCGATGCGCTCCATGCTCTTGGCGAAGTTCTCGCGCCGGGCGTTCAGGTCCCCGCCGAAGGCCGACTTGCCCAGCACGGCGTTGAGCTCGTTCTGGAAGGCGTCGCTCGTGACCTTGCTGAACTTCTTCTGCTGCGCGGCGTTGGTGGCCTCGAAGGCCATGACGCTGGCGCGCTTGGGGCCCGTGAGGTCCGGCCGCAGGCCGATCTGGTTGTCCTTCTTGTAGAACATGCCGCCATGGACCTGGTCCTTGGTGACGACGTTGACGGGCTTGCCATCGGACGCCTTCGCCGCGTCGTCCACCAGCGCCGCGTACTTCGGGTTCTTCAGCATCTCCTCGTGCGCCATCTTGTCGTAGACGGCATGCATCGACGGGTCCGTGGGCGGCTTCTGGACCGGCGGCTGCTGCACGGTGTTGGGCCCCTGGGTCCGCTGCTTCTTCAGCGGCGGCCCCTCCACCTCCGGCTTGCGGAGGGAAGAGGTGAGCTCGTCGTGCTTGCGCTTCACCGGAAGCGACGGGCCTGAGCTGAACTTGGAGATTCCGCGGGGCATGAGGGCGCTCCTGAGGGTCTGGAGGAACTGGAAGCGCAGGATAACGCCCGCCATGGCCCGGTGAACACGCCGCGTCACGCACGGCGTGTCCGAACTTCCAACATCCATCAGTAACAGAGGTAGTTGTCGTTCCAGGCGTGGGGGTCCGAGGCCTCGTGGATGAGCGTGCACAGCTTGCCCGGGATGGGGCCCGACTGCGACCACGACAGCTGCAGCGGGCTGCTGGTGGGCACGCAGAGGTAGTTGTCGTTCCACGTGTGGGAAGCGGGCTCGGAGTCCTCGTAGACCTGCGTGCAGCGCATGCCGGCGATGGGGCCCGCGCTGCTCCACGCGAAGCCCTGGTTCACCGTGGAGCACAGGAAGTTGTCGTTCCACGTGTCCGGGTCCGCCCCCTCATGCACCTGGGTGCAGTATCGGCCGGCGATGGGGCCCGCCGAGGACCAGGTGATGTCCGGCATGCTCTGGATGGCCTGGCGCAGGTTGGGCAGCCGGCCGATGTTGCGCGCATCCGCCGCCTGCGCCGTGCCCGTGCTGGCCAGCAGGCCGCGCACGTAGCGCGGGTCGAGCGCGCCCGTGCCGCGCGCACGCGCCACGCCCTGGAGGCTCAGCGCCGAGCCGGTGACGATGGGCGACGCGCTGGACGTGCCGCTGAAGGAGCCCGTGTAGTACTGGTCCTCGCCGTAGGCGGAGCCGAACAGGTCGCCGTAGCCCATGGACGCCACGCGCTCACCCCAGCCGTGCACGTCCACGCGCGAGCCGAAGTTCGTCCAGCACATGGGGACGCGCGTGGTGGCGGTGCTCGCGCCCACCACGATGGCGCCCGAGTCGCGCACGCCGCGGTTGAAGACGCCGCCGTACGCGGCCTCGTCCAGGTTGGCGCTGCCGTTGCCCGCCGCCTCCACCACGGTGACGCCGTTGGCGGTGGCCGTGGCGATGGCGTCGTAGTTGGCCTGCCAGTACTCCATCGCGATGTAGTTGCACTGGCCCTGGTTGCAGGTACAGGGCGTGCTGTCCGCCGGCCCCTGCGCGTGCAGTTCAATCAGGATGACGCCGCCGCGTCCCACCGCCGACGCCGCGTTGGCGATGGCGGCGGCGGTGCCCTGCGAGGCCGCCGACACGCCCACCGTCGCGCCGTGCGCGATGCCCGTCACGCCGTAGCCGTTGGCCGTGCCCGCGATTTCACCCAGCACCGCGGTGCCGTGGTTGCGCCAGCCCAGGTCGTTGTACTGCGCGCCCAGCTGGGTGAAGAGGCCCGGCATGTCCTCGTGCGTGGTGCGCCAGCCGCCCTCGATGTCCACGAAGCGGATGCCCGCGCCGTTGCCACCGGCCACGCCCCAGGCATAGCGCGCGTCCACGCCGCTGGGGGCCGCGTTGAGGTAGCCCTGGTTGCCCTCGTACAGCGGCGTCGTGGGGGCGATGTCCGCGGCGGCGAGCAGGCTGCGCAGCGCGGGCTCCATGCCGAAGTTCACCATGGCCGGCTCCGCGGGAGGCTCCGCGTACGCCACCTCCACGCTGTCCAGCGCGTTGAGCGCGGCGACGAGCTCCGCCACGCGCTCCGCGGTGGTGCCCGGCACGAGCGGCACCGCGTAGTACAGGTCGAGGTCCGCCAGCTGGCGGCCGCTCTCGGACTCGCCCAGCACCTTGCGGGCCTCCAGCGAGGCCTCGTCGTCGGTGAAGAGGCGGCGGAGGGAGGAGGCCCGGGGCGCGCGCTCCAGCAGGGCCTGCGCGGCCTTCACGTCACCGTCGAGCCGGGCCTCGGAGAGCCCCCGCCCGGCGAGCAGCGAGCGCTCGGCCCCGGAGCGCTCCGCCGCGAGCACGCGCAGCGCATTGCCCCGCAGGCGCACGCGGCTGCCCTCGTGGAACTTCACCACCAGGCGCTCCACGGGCGTGCCCGACGGCAGCGCCTTCTGGAGGCGCTTGTCGGCGGCGACGCGGGGCAGCGGCTCCTGAGATGCGGCGAAGGCGGTGGTGCACAGCGTGAGCCCGACGAGCGCGCCCGTCAGGCGGGATGCGAGACGTGAAGGAGACATCCGGTTCTCCCGGTGTGGAAGGGAACGTCCTCGACGCAGTCACCGGGCACGGCGCCCGGTGACTCCGCCAGCCCTCCACCCTAGAATACCGGTCTGACAAGAAATACAGCTAAAGACCGCCCAGACCTCAGGACCCGCGCGGCCTCGAGTCCTGGAACGCGCTCATCTGCGCGGCCAGCGCGCGCTGGAACGCGGGCCGTGCCTCGCAGCGTTCCTTGTAGGCCTGGAGCGTGGGATGGGCGTCGAGCACGTCGGTGTGCCGCAGGATGCGCAGCACCGTGGTCATCATCAGGTCGCCCACGGTGAAGCGATCCTCCAGGTACGGGCGGTCTCCCAGCCACGTGGCCAGTTCGCCCAGGCGCTGGTGGATGCGCTTCACCACGTCGGGCCGGTGGAGCTTCGCCCACTCGGCGTCCGGGACGAAGAGGTCGATCTCCGCGAGCTGCTGGAGGTAAATCTCCAGCGAGTTCAGCGCCGCGAACAACCACGAGCGCGCCCGCGCCCGGCCCGACTCGTCCGTGGGGAGGAGCACGTCGCTCTTCAACGCGAGGTGCACCAGGATGGCGCCCGACTCGAAGAGGGACAGGCCGTCCTCCTCGAACACGGGCACCTGCCCGAAGGGCTGCTGCATGCGGTAGTCGGCCGACCGCTGGACGTCGCCATCGATGAGCCTCGCCTGATACGGCAGGCCCGCCTCCTCCAGCGCCCACCGCACCCGGAGGTCTCGCACCAGGCCCTGCGCGAACGGCGGCACCCACTTGAAAGCACTGACGGTGATCATGCCCGGCAGCCTCGCGGCACTCCGGCAGGCATGACCAGCGTCATCTGAAACGCATGTCCGCCCGGAGGCCCCTGCCCGGAGGACGATGCCCGTGTCGGGCCGGGTGGCCATCTGGTGCGCATGGGAGACGAAGCGCGCCGGGGCTCCGCACGGAGCCACACCTCGTGGCCCACCCGACGCGGGAGGCCGGACCTGCCTTCCGCCCCCCCCGCCCGCCCCCGGCCGCGGGAACGATGCCCGGACCGGCCCCCCGTGGGCACCTCGTGCCCAGGAGGTGGCGAATGGCAAGCAAGGCGAAGCCCTCGGGCAACGGACATGGCAATGGCAAGCAGGCGAAGCAGCCCAACATCCTGGTCATCTGGGGAGATGACATCGGCCTCTGGAACATCAGCGCCTACAACCAGGGGATGATGGGCTACCGCACGCCCAACATCGACCGCATCGCGAAGGAAGGCGCGCTGATGACGGACTGCTACGGCCAGCAGAGCTGCACCGCGGGCCGCGCGGCGTTCATCACGGGCATGAACCCGCTGCGCACGGGGCTCACCACCATTGGCATGCCGGGCGCGAAGTACGGCCTGCAGGACTCCGACCCCACCCTCGCGGAGATGCTCAAGCCGCTGGGCTACACCTGCGGCCAGTTCGGCAAGAACCACCTGGGCGACTCCAATCCCTACCTGCCCACGAACCACGGCTTCGACGAGTTCTTCGGCAACCTCTACCACCTGAACGCGGAGTGCGAGCCGGAGTGCCCCGACTACCCGAAGGATCCGGCCTTCAAGGCGCGCTTCGGGCCTCGCGGCGTGCTGCACAGCTGGGCCACGGACCGCCAGGACGTCACCGAGGACCCGCGCTGGGGCGTCGTGGGCAGGCAGCGCATCGAGGACACCGGTCCGCTCACCAAGAAGCGCATGGAGACGGTGGACGGCGAGTTCCTGAAGGGGGCGCTGGACTTCATGGAGCGCGCGGTGAAGGACGGCAAGCCATTCTTCCTCTGGCACAACACCACGCGCACCCACGTCTTCACGTACCTCCAGGAGAAGTACCGCAACGTCACGGGCTACGGCCTCTACGCGGACGCGATGCGGGAGCTGGACGACATCGTCGGGGCGATGCTGGCCAAGCTGGACGAGCTGGGCATCGCGGACAACACCGTGGTGGTGTTCTCCACGGACAACGGCGTGGAGAAGATGGGCTGGCCGGACGGCGGCAACAGCCCGTTCCGCGGGGAGAAGGGGTCGACGTGGGAGGGCGGCGTGCGGGTGCCGTGCGCGGTGCGCTGGCCGGGCGTGGTGGAGCCGGGGCGCGTCATCAACGACATCTTCGCGCACGAGGACTGGATGCCCACGCTGGTGGCGGCCGCGGGCGGCCCTCCGGACCTCGTGGAGAAGTGCAAGCAGGGCTACAAGGTGGGGGACAAGACCTTCAAGGTCCACCTGGACGGGTACGACCAGCGGGGGCTGCTGGCGGGCACGGAGGAGGGGCGCCGGCACGAGTTCATCTACGTGCTGGACAGCGGCAACCTCGCGGCGGTCCGGTACAAGGACTGGAAGATCATCTTCAGCTACCAGGACGGTGAAGGCCCGGACATGTGGTTCAGCGGCAAGCGCTTCAACCCGGCGTGGCCCTACCTCATCAACCTGCGCTCGGACCCGTTCGAGTACGCGACGCACTCCGGCCTCTACACGCAGTGGTACGGCGAGCGCATGTTCACGTTCGTTCCCGCGCAGATGCTGGTGAAGCAGTTCGCGGAGAGCCTCATCGAGTTCCTGCCCAGCCAGGCCCCGGGCAGCCTGAGCATCGGGCCGATGAAGGAGCGCGTGAAACAGAAGATGGCGGAGGCGAGGAAGCAGAAGGAGGAGCCCAGCGTCAGCGACCAGGTCCTGTCCCTGGCCAACGAGGTGGAGCAGTTCATCCACCGCTTCCAGCAATCCCATACGTAGCCCACGCCACCGCCACCGTCGGAGGGAACATCGACGGCGGTGGCGGTGGGTCCCGACCCGCTACTTCGGCTCAGGAGGCCCCAGTTCTTCCGGAAGGGGCGTCCTGAGGAACTTCAGGCCCCTGGGCAACCGGATGACCTGGAAGCCCTGGCCGTCAATCCTGACGAGCGCACCATCGACGGCCTCTCCACTGGCCAGCCACGAATCCGCATCCGCCTGGGTCGCGAACTCTCTCGCGATGGGGACCTGCGCCGATGGGTCGGAGAACTCCCGATGGTACTCAAGAAATCCGTCAAGCTTCTTGAGCCGGCGGAGATAGAGCAAGGAGACAGCCGCGAGTTGGACCGCGGCCTCTTCCCTGGAACCGGGCGGGTAGCTCTTGCTCACGGCCTCCAGGATTCTCAGCGTCGACTCCATTTCGAACTCTTTGGAAGCGGTCATGGCCTCGTCCTGTCCGCGGTCACTAGAGCGCAAGCGGGGCGAGAATCAACGCCCCTGAGCCGCCAGTGGCGACGACGAACGCCACGCCCGCGATGATGACGACAGTTCCCAGCGCCAGCTCCGAGCGGTGCGACCTCAACCAGTCCAGCGCCCCCTCCAGGTCCGAGAACCGAAGCTCCGAGACGCCGCCCTTCCCTGCCGCCCGCTCCAGGTCCTCGATGCAATCCATGTAGCGGGCGCGGCACTCCTCCGTGCAGTACTCATGGTGCTTGCCGGAGCCCCACTTGATGCTTGTCAGCGGCGGCGCCGAGTTCCAGCATCGATCGAAGCACGCGACATGCTCGGCGTCACAGTCGCGTCCGCCAGCGCCGCCGACGCCCCCTGCATCTTCCGCGATGAGGTAGACACTCCGCTCCGGCTTCTGGGCATGAGAGCACCCGCCAGAAACAGCCGCGGAGAGCAGGACCCACGCGCCAATCACTCTTCGGGCGCTTCTGGCCATCCAGGCTCCAATCCGCACGTCGACGTGCTGACACCCTACCCGGCCCCCGGTGCGAGTGTCATTCGGGGCGCCGGGCCGGATGTTCTCCGTTGGAGGACTTCCCGCCATGCACCGCAACGACAGCCGCGACGCCACGCCCGACGTGGAGCCCACCGACACCGCCGCGCGCCCGGGCCGCGCTCCGTTCCCGGACATGGTGTGGGTTCCCGGCGGCACGTACTGGATGGGCTCCGACCATCACTATCCCGAAGAGGCCCCCGCGCATCAGGTCACCGTCTCCGGCTTCTGGATGGACCGCTTCACCGTGACGAACGAACAGTTCGCCCGCTTCGTCGAGGCCACCGGCTACGTCACCGTCGCCCAGCGCCCGCTCAATCCCGCGGACTACCCCGGCGCCACGCCGGAGTCGCTCGTCCCCGGCTCGCTCGTGTTCCAGAAGGCCCGGGGCCCCGTGGACCTGGGCAACGTGGCCAACTGGTGGAGCTACGTCCCCGACGCCTGCTGGAAACACCCCGAAGGGCGCCGCTCCTCCGTGAAGCACCGCCGCGACCACCCCGTCGTCCACATCGCCTTCGAGGACGCGGAGGCCTATGCCACCTGGGCCGGCAAGGCCCTCCCCACCGAGGCGGAATGGGAGCGCGCCGCGCGCGGCGGCCTGGACCGCAACGAGTTCTGCTGGGGCAATGACTTCACCCCCAACGGCGAACACCTGGCCAACACCTGGCAGGGCTACTTCCCGTGGCAGAACCTCCGCGAGGACGGCCACGAGGGCACCTGCCCCGTCGGCGCCTTTCCTCCCAATGGCTATGGCCTCCATGAGATGGCCGGCAACGTCTGGGAATGGACCACCGACTGGTACCAGGAGCGCCACCAGGGAAACAAAGGCAAGGCGTGCTGCATCCCCGTCAACCCGCGCGGCCCCGTCACGGCCCAGGGCAGCCAGGACCCCTCCACGCCCGCCGTCACCCTCCCACGCCGCGTCCTCAAGGGCGGCAGCCACCTGTGCGCGCCCAACTACTGCCGCCGCTACCGGCCCGCGGCGCGCTCGCCCCAGGCCGTGGACAGCGGCGCCAGCCACATCGGCTTCCGCTGCATCGTGCGCCCGTAGCCGCTACGCACGGCGGGCGTCGCGCTCCCCGGAGATGCGCGGCGGCACCACCACCGTGGCGAACACCACCCCCAGCACCAGCTGCAGCGCCACCAGCAGCACGTTGAACAGCCGGGCGTCCTCCACGCCCGCGCGGCCCGCGCCGAGCAGCGAGAGGATGGCCTCCGTGCCGATGAAGCCCGGCGCCAGTTGCAACATGCCCGGCATGATGACCGTCATGGACATCCGCTGCTTCCCGCGCCCGTAGAGCAGCCCCACCACCCCCAGCACGAACGCGGCCACCAGCGGGCTGCCCGGGTCCCCGAACAGCACCTTCGTCGCCGCCTGCGCCCCGTAGGCCGTCAGCACCCCGACGACAATCCACGCCACGTCGCGCGGCCGCCCCGACATGCACACCGACAGCGCCACGCCCCCCACCGCGACCAGGAGCAACGTCAGGAGCGGTGGCAGCGCGTGCGGCTCGAAGTGCGGCGGCAGCGCCCAGAAGAAGCCCCACAGCGTCCCCGCCGCCGCGAAGCCCACGCCCAGCATCAGGAAGCGCAGGAGCCCGTACGTCAGCCGGGGCAGCCCCGCCTCCACCGCCTCCATGGCCAGCTCCAGCGAGCCCAGCGTCACCACCATCGCGGGCACCAGCAGCGTCGCCCCGCCGAACAGCGCCCGCACCGCGTTGAAGGGCGGCAGGAGGAACGTGAACCCCAACGCCACCCACGTCCCCAGGAACGCGGCCAGGAAGCTCTTCAGGAGGTCCAACCGCTGCGAGTGCAGCGTGCCGAAGTGGATGGCGCCCGCGACGACGCCCACGAAGAAGGCCACGAGCAGCTCCAGCCAGCCCCCGCCCACCCGCGCCGCCACCGCCGCGCCGTAGACGCCGTACGCCAGGTACACGAGCCACTCCGGGTAGGGCGCGCGCGAGGCCTGGATGCGCTCCAGCTCCGCGCGGGCCTCGGGCAGCCGCACGCGCCCTTCGGGGATGGCGTCCGCCAGCCGCAGCAGCGCCGCGGCCCGGCCCAGGTTCCAGTGCGGGTTGAAGGGCAGCCGCGCGAAGGCCACGCGCGAGCGGCGGGGGGACATCACCTCCGTCAACGCCAGGCTCTGGAGCGTGAAGACCTCCACGTCCAGCCCCCACGCCTTCGCCGCCCGGCGCACGCGGTCCTCCACCAGCAACGACGGCTGGTAGGCCAGGTGCAGGGCCTTCGCCAGGTCCAGCAGGAAGCGGGAGGCCGCCGCTTCGTCCAGCACGCGGTCCGCGTCGGGCGTGGCGGTCACGGAGACTCCGCGTCCGGGGCCGCTTCCTCGCCGGCCTTGTCGCCCGGGCCCCGCGTGTCCTTGAAGGAGAAGCTGGCGCCCACCAGCAGCGTCACCTGGAAGTAGCGGACGTCCTGGGTGCTCATGGAGGAGGTCAGGCCCAGCTGCTGGAGCGTGTCCGCGAACCGGTCGGTCTGCTTGCTTCCCCACGCCAGGTTGCCGCCGAACGTGAAGCGCGAGCGGCCCAGGAGGAAGTGGATGCCCGAGGCGACGTGGTACAGGTCCCAGCCCCCGAGCAGCGCGTTCGTCCCCGGCGTCTGGTCCAACGCGCTGAAGTCCGTGTGCCCGCTCAGGTACGCCCGCACCCGCTCCCCCAGCGGGTGCTCGACGCCCAGCGCCCCGTTCAGCACCGGCTTGAGCGCGAAGGCGTAGTCCCCGTCGATGACCTCCGGGGAGTCGCGCGGCATGATGGGCTCGGTGTCCAGCAGCGTGACGGTGGAGACGCGCGCGTAGCCCTCCAGGGACGCGTACACCGTGGTCGAGCCGAAGCTCCGGCTGGCCCCGAGCGCCGCGCCCCAGGAGTTGCGGAAGTCCGCCGGCAGGTCCTCCTGGTAGTTGAACACGGGCGCGCGCGCGTTCGTGTCGAACCCCTGGGACTGGACGGCGCGCTCGAGCCCCGCGGAGCCCCGGCCCCAGAGGGCCACGCTGGGCGTCGTCACGGCGAGCCCCACGGCCCAGGGGCCGTGCTGGTAGCTGGCCCCCACCTTCAACAACACGCGGACGTGGTCGAGCTCCAGGTCGCGGCCCAGGGTCGCCAGCAGCTGCTGGCCGGCGGCACCGGAGCCCTGCGCGAGCGTCTGGAAGCGCAGCTCGTGGTGCCGGGATGCGACGAAGGGGGTCAACCCCAGGCCCAGGTGCTCCGTGACGGGGTAGGCCCAGGAGAGGCCCGTCCAGTACTCGCTCACGGACTGGTCCAGGCGCACGTCCGAGGACAGCGAGTCCATGCCCCGCACCCCGGCCAGGTCCATGCCCATCCGCGTGCCGCGCGTCTGGAGGCTGTACTCGAAGCCCTGGCGCGTGAGCAGCGAGTAGGCCATCCGGGACTTGCCCAGGAACCCGAAGCGCAGCGAGCCCGCGATCAACGACGGCAGCACGTCCACGTTGGAGTCGGCCAGGCCCCTTCCCTGGCCCTGCCCGTCCTTCACGTTCACGTGCGTGTACTCGTACACGCTGCCGGTGAGCTCCAGCTCCGGCGCGCCCAGCAGCGCGAGCGCGCCGGGGTTGTAATAGACGGCGCTGATGTCCCGCGGGTCGCCCACGAAGGCGCCCCCCAGCAGCCACGCCCGGTTGCCGAACTGCCGCGTGGTGTAGTGCGCGTCCTGCGCCAGCGCCGTCACGGACATCAGCAGCCCCAGCACCGCGCCCGTCACCGCGCCACCTCGGGCCCTGGATTGGATTGGCGTCATGGCGTCAGTGCACCTGGGGTGAGGGGACGGGCTCGCCGTCCGGGGAGGTCCGCACGCCGTCTCGCGTTTCCAGGTAGGCGCGCACGGCCGCGCCCACCGTGGGGAAGAGCAGGTCCTGTCCAATCCGCGCGGCCAGCCCGGAGCGCTTCAGCACCCGGCGCATCGGCGCGCGCGCCTGGGCCACGGCGAAGACGATGCCTTCCTCCGTGAGCTCGTGATGCACCTTGTCCAGGCTCTCCGCGGCGGTGATGTCCAGGTCGAACACGGAGGAGGCGTCCAGCACGAACCAGCGCACCGGCTGGCGTGAGTCCGCCACCAACCGGCGCACCTGTTCGCGCAGGAAGCGGGCGTTGGCGAAGAAGAGGGGCGCGTCGAAGCGGTAGACGACGAGGCCGGGGAGGGTCTCCGCGTCCGCGTGGCCCTCCACGTCGTGCCAGCCGGGCATGCCCTCGCGCTCGCCCAGGACGGCGTCATGCGGGTGCGCCGCGCGGCGGATGAGGTCCACCAGCGCCAGCGCCACCGCGATGAGGATGCCCTGGAGGATGCCCAGGAAGAGCACGCCCAGCGTCGTCACCACCGCGAGCACCGCCTCCACCGGCCGCACGCGCCACAGCACGAGCAGGGGCTTCACCTCCAGCAGGTACACCGCCGCGACGATGACGATGGCCCCCAGCGTCACCAGGGGCAGCTGGGAGAGCAGCGGCGTGAGGAACAGCGAGAACACCAGCACCACCCCCGCCGCGCCCACGCCGACAAGCTGCGTGCGCCCCTTCATGGACGCGTTGACCGCCGTGCGCGAGTCGCTGCCCGACACCGGGAAGCCCTGCGTGAGGCCGGTGAGCAGGTTGGCCGCCGCCTGTCCGAAGAACTCCTGGTGGGTGTCCAGCCGGTAGCCGAAGCGGTCCGCGTAGATGCGGCCCGTGAGCACGGAGCTGGCGTAGTTCACCAGCGCGAGGCTGAAGGCCGCCGGCAAGAGCGCGCGCACGTCCTCGAAGTGGATGGCGGGCAGGCCGAAGGCGGGCGCCGACGCGGCGATGGACCCCACCACCTTCACGCCGCCGTGCTCCAGCTGGAAGCCCCAGGCCGCCAGCGAGGTGAGCGCCACCATCACCAGCGGCGCGGGCCAGCGCGGCAGGTAGCGGCGCATGGCCACGAGCGCCGCGGCGATGCCCAGTCCCAAGAGGAGCGTGGGCACGTGCGTGCGGCTCACGTTCGCCGCCACCTCGTGGAGCTGCCCCGCGAACGCGTTCGACTTGCGCTCCAGCCCGAACATCCGGGCCAGCTGGCTGCCGATGATGATGAGCGCCGCGCCGTTGACGTAGCCGATGAGGATGGGCCGCGACAGGAAGTCCGCCAGCGCCCCCGCGCGGAACAGCCCGCCCAGCAGGCTCACCCCGCCCACCATCAACGCGAGCAGCGCCGCCAGGGACGCCAGCCGCTCCGGCCCGCCGCTCCCCACCACCGGGGCCAGCGCCGTCGCGGTGAGGATGGCCGCGCTCGCCTCCGGCCCCAGCAGCAGGTGGCGCGACGGGCCGAACAGCGCATAGGCCAGCATCGCGAAGACGCCCGCGTACAGCCCCGCCACGGGGCGCACGCCGACGATCTGCGCGTAGGCCAGCCCCTGGGGGATGAGCATCGCGCCCACGGTGAGCGCGGCCAGCACGTCCGCGCGCAGCCAGCGCCGCTCGTACGTCCGCGCCTGCTCGACGCCCGGGAGCACCCGGCTCAGGACCTGACCGGCCGTGGCCGCGGTGCGCATCATGACCCTCCCCCCTTGCGTGTGCCTGGCCTCCCGGACGCAAGGAAGGGTGGAGGCGCCCGGGCCCCGCGGCATCACCCACCCGGGTGCGTTGCGCGCATCGGCTCCCGGACAGGACGGGGCTACGGGTTCGCGGAGGCCCGCCTGCCCGGCGGCGGCGGCCCGCCTCCGCGCTCGGACGCCTGGTGGCGCGGGTTCCAGAGCAGGTACGGCACCATGGCCAGGGTGCGGATCAGGAGGTACAGCCCCATGACGCCCAGCAGGCTCTTCATGGGATAGGTGGTGCCGCCCAGGCAGAAGGCGAACGCGGGGTTGCCGAAGACGGCGGAGATGGCCAGCGACGTGCGGTCCCCGGGATGGGCCGGCCCGCCACGTGTCCCAGGGCCATGGAGCCCAGCGTCACCACCACCATCGCGACGAGCCCCCAGAGGCGGAGGTCCTTCAGCAGCGGGTAGCTGGCGGCGAGCAGCGCCAGCGCTGCCACGGTCAGGGCGACGTTGAAGTAGACCTTCACCGGCTTGCGCAGCCGGCGCGCCCAGACGGGCGACAGCTTCTGGAGGCCGATGCCCAGGGCGAAGGGCACGAGGAACGGGAGGATGACCTTCGACAGGAGCACCCGGTACGGCGGCGGCTGGATGGCCAGGGGAAGCAGCTGGCCCAGCAGCTTCAGCGACAGCGGCATCATCACGACGGCGACGAGCGACAGGGTGATGGACAGCGCCAGGGCCAGCGGGAGGTTGCCCTTCTGCTTGGAGACGACGTTGAGCGCCATGGGCAGCCCCGGGCAGAACGCCATCACCGCGATGACCCCCGCCGCGACCGGGGGCACGGGCAGCACCTTCACGACGATGAGGGACAGCAGCGGCACGCCGACGAGGCACACGCCCAGGCCCCGCGCGAACGCCAGCTGCCGCACGCCCTGCCCCAGGTCCGCCAGGTGCCACGACAGGCCCTGCGACAGCCCGAGCGCGACGATGAAGGTGGAGATCATCAGCCCGACGAGGGTTTGCAAGACATCCATCACCGCTCCTCCGGGAAGATGCGCTTCCAGTCCTGGCGCATGCTGACCACGGTCCAGCCGCCCTCGCGCGCGGCCTTCAGCGACGCGCCGTTCTTCTCCGCGTAGGCGAACTCGCGGTCGGCGTCGTCGTGGTTGATGAGCAGGGCGAAGCCCGGGCGCGGCTGCTCGTGCGTGTACTGGAGCATCGGGATGTCGCCGCCCGAGCGCACGTTGCCCGCCGCGAACACGGGCCGCCGCCCGATGTGCTGCTCGATCCCCACCGGCTTGCCCGCCTTGTCGTTGAGGTGGTCCAGCCGGGCCTCGCGCCGCAGCACCGGGTGGCCGTCGCCTTCGTCGAACCGCTCCTGGAGGCTGCTGCCGATGACCTGCTGGGGCGGGATGCCGTAGGTGTCCTCGGAGATGACGCGCATGAAGTCCATGCCGCCGCCCGAGGAGATCCACGTCTGGAAGCCGTTGGCGCGCAGGTACTGGAGCAGCTCCAGCATGGGCGCGTAGGCCAGCTGCGTGTACGGCACGCCCAGCTTCGGGTGGCGGGCGGTCTGGAAGAAGGCGCGGGCCTCGCGGGCGAACTCCTCCTGCGTCCTGCCGCCTTGGGTGGCCGCGAACAGCTCCATCCACTGGGGCTCGTCCATGGTGGACAGCAGGGCCACGTCGCCCTCCAGCACGGCCTTGAAGGGCTGCCGCTTCGCGAGCGACGCATCCTCCTTCACGCGGGCCTTGACCTGCTCCAGCAGGAAGGCGCCCTGCACGACGGGCTGCTCCTGCCAGAGCGTGCCGTCGTTGTCGAAGGTGGCGATGCGCTCCTCCGGCGGGATGTAGCCGGGGCCGCCCTCGGTGGTGGCGCGGGTGACGAAGCCGATGATGGCCTGCTTCGCCGGGCCGTCGTTCCAGGACGGCAGCGGATCCGCCGCCAGCGCTTGCAGGGGGACCGCGACCAGCAGCGCGAGCGCCCAGGCGGGTTGCTTCCACGTGCGTCGCCTCACGGCTGCCTCCTGTCCCGGCGCAATCCCAGACATCAGGAGGGTGGGAACGAAGAGGCACCTCCACAACGCGGCGTGGGGGGCGCGGGAGGAGGGCCCGCTGCGGCTGGCTGTCAGTGGGGTGGCGGCGGTGCCTGCTTGGGTTTGTTCTGTGGGAACAGGAAGGAGAGCTGGGCGCGGAGCTGCCAGTCGGGTGCGGCGTCGGGACGCACGGCGTTCCAGTACGCGCTCACGGAGCCATTGAGGGGCTGGCGGCCCAGCTTGAAGACCTTGCCCACGCCCGCGCCGAAGGGGATGACCCAGCGGTCGCGGTCCGCCTCCCAGTTCGCGGTGAGGATGGGCGCGGACGTGAGGTACCAGCCCTTGGGCAGGTTGTAGTTGATGAAGTACTGGAGCAGCAGCTGGTTGACGGCCGGCCGGTCGCCATCACCGAAGACGGACCAGACGTTGTTGGCCAGCACGCCGAAGGTCCACGGGTCCGGCTGGAGGAGGAGCACGGCGGAGGGGCCCACGCTCCACTTGCCGGTGCCCAGCACGTCCGCGGTCGCGGTGGGCAGCAGCAGCGCGGGGCCCACGCCCCAGATGAGCGCGCCGGGCTCGCGAGGCGAGAGGAAGAACGTGGCGGACGTGTCCCCCAGCCCGAAGGTCCCGCCCGAGTCCGCGGTCACGTCCGGCTGCCAGGTGAGCGGCAGGATGACGCGGTTGATGAGCGACCAGCGCGAGGTGAGCTTCACCGGGATGACGGGCTGGATGTTGAGGGTGTTGCGCGCGCGGTCGAACGGGCCGATGCCCAGGTCCAGGTTGTCCTGGAACGGCACGCTGATGAGGTCGGCCACGGGGTTCTGGGTGGCCTTGGCCAGGTCCTGCTCGGAGGCTCCCGCGCCGCTGGCGGGAGCCTCCGTCGTTTGCGCGAAGGAGGAAACGGCGCAGCACAGGCCCCCCACGAGCCCCAGCAGCCAACCGCCTGTCCGGGCTCCCGCCATGTGTCCTCCACCGCCTGTGCCGCGCCCGGGACTGAAGCTGGTGAGGAAGTGGAGGCCGTCGCCACGGGCCCCGGGTCTCACGCCTCTGTCCGCTGACCGGGGGCCACCGCCTGCTCACCCTCCCATGTCCAACGTCACGACGGTCCGCACACCGCCACAGCCGGACAGCACGACCAGCAGAAAGACCCACCACCCACGTGGAAGCATTCGGAGCACCCCGTCGGCTCCATAGCGCGAACCAGGAATGAGCGAGGAACGCACGCCGTGGCAAGCGACGTCAGGCGTGGCGCCAGCGCGAGGACAGCACCGTCAGGGCCACGAGCGCACTGCCTGCTCCCGCGAGCGCCATCAGGGGCCGGCGCAGCCGCGCGCTCAGGGCGTCCAGCGCTCCGGCCGTGACGTCCCGGCTCGTGCGCCGCACCAGGTCCTGGTTGCGCGGCGCCTCCCGCCAGCGGAG
>NZ_JBKGHJ010000146.1:0-17028 GCF_046520365.1 Corallococcus sp. 4LFB | reverse complement strand
CCACGGTCCAGCACGCGCGCTCCAGCGTGGCCAGCGGCCCGTCGGGGCGCTGCACGTCCAGCGTCAGCTTCACGTCCTTGTCGCCCGCCAGCGCCAGCGCCGCGCCGTTGAGGGGCGGCAGGCCGTTGGCGGTGACGCCCTTCGCCTGCAGCTCCACGCGGCCCAGCGGCGCGAGCGCGGAGCCGTTCACGTCCGCCTTCAGCGTCACCGTGCCGTCCGGCTTGTCCACGCCCTCGGCGCCCTGGAGCAGCTTCAGCGGCAGCTCCGCCACCAGCGCCTCCAGGTGCAGCGGCGCCTCCAGCGCCTGCGCGGGCGTGGGCGGCTTCGCGATGACGCCGCCCAGCGTGAAGGGCGTCTTCAGCGCGACGTAGGCCCGCGGCGCCAGGCCCTTCACGTCCAGCCGCGCGCCCAGCGTGGCGTCGCTCGCGTCGGAGCTCGCGTGCAGCTCGAAGCCCAGCGCCTGCGCGAAGAGGGCCTCCGGCCGGCCGGGGTAGCGCAGGTCCGCGCCCACCACCTCCAGGTCCAGGCGCGGGTCCTTCGCGGAGCCGTTCACCACCAGCGTGCCGGTAATCTGGCCCGTGGGGCCGGGCGGCTGGGCCGCGAGCTTCAGCGCCTCCGCGACGTCCAGCTTCTCCAGGTTCACCGTCAGGGACAGGGGCTCGTTGCGGCGGCGCAGCACGCCCTGCACGGGCACGTCGAACCTGGAGGACACGCGCGCCGCGTTCAGCTCCGCGCCCAGCGTGCCGGTGGCGCGGTCCTTCACGTACTGGGCCTTCAGCTGGAGCCCCAGGCCCTCGTAGCCCCGCGCCTTGCCGTCCACCAGGGTGAGGTCCACGTCCGCGTCCGGCCGCGCCATGCGCCCCTTCGCCGCGACGTGGCCGGACAGCGTGCCGCCCAGGCCCAGGTCCTCCGGCACCGCGATGCGCGGCAGCTTGGACAAGTCAAAGGCGCCCAGGTCGATGCGCGCGTCCACGCGCTCGCCGGCCTTCACCGCGGCGATCTTCAGCGTCTGCGGCCCCGCCGCGAGCGCCATCGGCGGCTCCAGCGCGATGCGCCCGCCCCCGAACGCCAGGTGCGTGGGCTGCTGGAGCGTCCAGGTGGCCTCCGGCCAGGACAACGAGAAGGCGCGCATGGCCAGCCCCTCGTTGTCCGCGTCCACCGTGCCCTCCACGCCCAGCGCGAGCTGCGCGTCGCCGTCCACGCGCACGCTCGCCTTCAGCTCGCGGTTCGCGTCGGTGGTGAGCGCCAGGGACAGGTCGCGGAAGGTCCTGCCCGCGGTCTTCAGCTGGCTCACCAGCACGGTGGCGTCGGTGGTGAGCGGACGGGTGACGTCCGGCACGCTCGCCTTGAGCGTCAGGTCCGTGATGGCGATATCGCCGTAGTTCAGCGCGACGAAGTTGCCGTCCGCCTTCACCCCCGGCGAGCGCGGCGGCCCCTGCACCCGCAGCTCCAGCGAACCGCTGCCGGACATGGGCGGCACGGTGCCGCCGGGGAGCAGCTTGTTGAGCGCCTGGGACAGCAGCTTCAGGTTGCCCGCGGACAGGCTGCCGCGCGCCTCCATCGCCTTCGCGGTGCCCTCGCCGGACGCGATGAACGCCGCGCCCGGCATCATCACGCGCAGGTTGGCCACGTTGTAGCGGCCGTCCTTCGCGCTGGCCTTCAGCTCGATGGGGCCCACCGACTGGCCCCGGTACTCCGAAGGGGACACCGTGAGGGCCACGTCGCCGTCCAGCGTGTCCACGCTGTCGCCGCCGCCGTGCGCGACGAGGTCCGCGGCGATGTTGGTGGGGATGCCCCCCTCCATCAGCTCCGCCAGGTTGACCCCGCGCGCCTTCACGGTGGTCTGCGTGGTGCGGTACGTCTTGAGGTTCACGTCGCCCGTCAGCTCCAGCGTGGCCTTGCCCGCGGACGCGTCCAGGTTCGCCTTCGCGACGTCGCCGTCCATGGATGCGGTGCCCTTCGCTTCAATGGGCACCACCAGCGGGTACGCGGGCACGAAGGCCTTCACCGGCTCGGGCGGCACCCGCAGGCGGCGCAGCTCCACGGCCGCGGCCGTCTCACCGGACTGCTTCGCGCCCAGGTCCGCCTCGATGCCCGCCAGCGCCAGCTGCGCGTCCACCTGGCGCACCACGTCCTTGCCCTGGCCCTTGAGCACCAGGCGCACCGGGCCCGTGAGCGGACGGGTGAGGCCGCCCGTGGCCTGGAGGTCCGCGGCGAAGTCCATGTCCGAAAGCCCGTAGTGGCCCTCGCCCTTCGCGCTGAGCTCCTCCAGGCGCACCTGGCGCTCGCCGCCGTCCGGCAGCTCCTGCTGGAAGTCCACGTAGCCGTGGCTGAGCTCGAAGTCCTTCAGGTCGATGCGCAGCGCGCTCTGGCCCTGGGTGGGCGGCTCCTCCGGCTTGGGCTCCTTGGGCTCCAGCGCGCGCATCAGGTTGAGGCCGCGCTCGTCCTGCACCAGGTACAGGCGGGGCGTCTCGATGCGCACCTTCGTCAGGTCCACCTGCTGGCCCAGCAGCGGGGACAGGTTCAGCCGCGCCTCCACGCGGGCGATCTCCGCCGCCAGGTCTCCCTCCGGCGTGTAGAGCTTGATGCCGGTGAGGACCACGCCGTCCAGGTCCAGGTCGAAGCCGCCCAGCTCCAGCCGGCCGGCCAGCTGCTTGTTCGCCAGGTCCACGCCGGAGCGGGCGATGCGGGCGGAGCCGCCCGGACTGGTGGCGTACACGAGCGCGCCCACCACCAGCAGGACGATGAGCCCCAGCAGACCCAGCAGGCCCCACAAGAGCCGCCGTCCCCAGCGCTTGCGCCGGTGGGGCGGGGCGGCGGGGGCGGGGGTCGTGGGGTCGCTCAAAACGCCTCTCCGATGGAGATATGGACCGCGCAGAGCCCTTCAGGGGCACCCGCGTACGCTGCCTCCGCGGAGGTCGAGGCCTTGTCGAACTTGCGTCCGAAGCCCAGGCATCCACCAGAGGACGGATAGATGTACCCGGGATCGCTGACGGGCAATCCCCGCCCGATGTTCAAGCGCCGCGCGAGGTCCAGCCGGATGGGGCCCACCACCGTGAGGTAGCGCAGGCCGGCGCCCAGGGCGTGGTAGTGCTCGGGACCGAACAGCTTGGGAGCGTTCTTGCCAAACAGCGCCTGCGTGCCCACCAGGCCGGAGTCGTAGAAGACCGCCACCATCAGGGAGTCCGTGAGCAGGTAGCGCAGCTCCACGGAGGTCTCGAAGAGGCTGTTGCCGCCCACGGGCACCGTGTCCCAGGAGTCCAGGATGGGCTTGCCGTCCGCGTCCACCAGGATGTTGCCGTCGTCGTCCTCCTTGTACGTGGGCGCCAGCGGCGTCATGGGGGACAGCCGCTGGCCGTTGAAGCCGCGCATCGCGGTGGCGCCGCCGGAGAAGAAGCGGGTGACGATGGAGCTCTGGCCGCCGCCCGCCGGGTCCAGCGTGCCCGCGCGCAGCTTCACCGCGAGCGTCAGGTCCTTGTTCTCTCCGATGGAGTGGTAGTAGCGCAGGTCCGGCAGCAGCCGGACGTAGTCGTACTGCCCGAAGAAGGGGCCGCCGCCCTTCTGGATGGAGAAGCCCACGTAGTAGCCGTCGCGCGGCTCGGTGCGGTCGTCGCGCCGGTCCCAGGCGAACGCCACCTCCAGGAAGCTCAGCGCCTGGTCGCATTTCCCCTCCGTGCTCTCGCAGCCCAGGATGATGGGCGGGACGCTCTCCTCCAGGCTCACCTGCCCCGTCAGCCGGTAGAGCTGCAGGTTGTACGAGGGGAAGACGGAGAAGGACGGGTGGGGGGTCCAGATGACGCCCGTCTTGAGGTAGCCGCCGTAGAACGAATACGCCTGCTGGAGGCCCTTCTCCGCGGTGACGGAGGCCTGCAGGGCCACGTCGCGGAAGAGGAACCGCGGCTGCTCGAACTCCGTGGTGAAGCTGAACACCGGCGCTTCCTTCGAGTCCGTGTCGCCCCGGATGCTCGCCAGCACGCTGGGGATGAACGCGTAGCCCACGCGTCCGCGCAGCGTGAGCCGCCGCAGGCGCCCCGGAAGTTGCGGTTGGTCCACTCGCCCAGCACGCGGCCTTCCTGCCGCGCGGCGTCCACGCCGATACCGCCGCCCAGCCTGATGGAATGGAAGGGCGACTCGCGCACGTCCACCACCACCGGCACGGTGGCGTTCTGCCGGTCCGGCGCGCCCCGGTTCACCTTCACCGCGCCGAAGACGCCCATGCGGAAGACGCGCGCCTGCGCCTCCGCCAGCGCCGCTTCGCTGAAGTACGCGCCCTTGGTCACGGCGCCCTGCGCCTGCTCGATGATGCGGCGGGGCGGCACCTGGGGGTTGCGTCCGTGGCGATGAAGATGTTGCCGAAGCGATAGCGCAGGCCCGGGGCAATCCGCAGGTCCACCACGGCCTTCTGCGTGGCCACGTCCACGCGCACCTCGCCGCCGACCTCCGCCTCCGCGTACCCCAGGTCCTTGAGCCGCTGGAGCACCAGCTCCTTGGTGGCGGCCCACGCGTCCTCGCGGAACACGTCGCCGGCCTTCACCGGCAGCTCCTCCAGGATGCGCTCGCGCTCGCGCTGCGACGGCTGGCCCTCGCCCTGGCTCAGCGCCTCCAGGCCGTGCGGTTCGACGCGGTCGATGAGGGTGGGCTCGCCCTCGTTGACCACCACCTTGAGGCGCACGGCCTTGTCGCCGGCGGGGATGACCTCGTTGGACTCCACCTGCGCCTGGTAGTAGCCCTGCGCCTGGTAGTAGCGCTCGATGCGGCGCAGGTCCGCCTGCCACGCGTTGGTGTCGAAGTAGTGCGCCTTGCCGAAGGGCCAGAACGCGTACCAGGGCGTGGAGGACGTGAGGATGCGGTCCTTGATGTCGCCCTCGTCCACCTGCTTCGTCCCCTGGATGTCCAGGGACTTCACCTTCGGCCCGGTGGGCTGATTGGAGGTGGTGGCGCACGCCGTCAACAGCACGGCCAGCGTGAGGGGCACGGCGGAGCGGAATCGAAGCAGTCGGACGTCGGCCACGTCACGTTTCTTACCGGAAGGCCACCCCCTGACGCGTTTCGCAATGTTTCTTTGTGTGGGGAGTGTCGCATTCCACGACCTCGGGGGCGGGGGCAGTGTCCGCCACCCCCCGGGCCCCGCCGTGGCGCGTGCAACCGGGCCCGGGGTGCGTCAGATTCGGGCCCCTATGGTCCGGCGAATCGCGATGTTGCTGTCGGCCACGCTGGTGCTCGCCACCGGCTGCGGCGTGAGCGAAGACGAAGTGGTCCAACTCAAGGAAGGGGAGAACCTCTCCGACACGCCCTACTGCGGCTCGCTCGGGTGCGCGGATCCGTTCCGCTTCTGCGCGGAGCTGTTCCTGGAGTTCGGCCGCTCGCCCCCCCTGTGCGTCGTGGAGAACATCTGCGACCGGCTGGAGTGCGCGAAGGAGGGCCGGCGCTGCGCCGTGTTCGACGGCTTCCCCGGCCAGGTGAAGTGCATCGAGGACAACGGCGGCTGACGCGGGAAGAAGGCGTCCCTTTTTCCGTCAGCGCCCGGGGCCCGGGGCGGCCGCGTGTCCAGCGGCCCGGGGCGGTGGCTGCGTCTTGAAGGCTAGCGGCGCGACGAGGCGGTGAGCCACGCCAGGCGCTCCGCGGCGTCCTTCGTCTGCGGCTCCGTGAGCAGCGCGTCCGTGTTCTGCGCGATGCGGTAGGCCCAGTTGGCGTCGCCCATGGTGCCGGGCAGGTTGATGCGGTCGCGCGTGCCCAGCACGTCCTGCCACGGCAGCACGCACAGGTCCGAGCCCGCGTTGAGCGCCGCGGCCAGCGTGGCGCGGTGGATGTCCGGGGTGAACTCGCGCGTCACCGCCACGCCCTGGAACTCCGGCCACGTGCGCGCGGCGCTCTGGCGCTCGTCCTCGCGCGCCTGCTCCCACCACTCCGCCTGCGGCTCCGTGTCGTGCGTGCCGGTGGTGACCAGCGACACGGCGGGGAACTGGTGCGGGTCGCGGTAGGTGTTGTCGTCGCGCTCCCAGCGCAGCACGCGGTAGCCGGGCAGCTTCAGCTCCGCGAGGATCTGCCGCACGAACGGGGGAATCACGCCCAGGTCCTCGGCGACGATGCCCGCGCCCTCCGACAGCAGGCGGAAGAGCTTCTCACCCTGGCTGCGCCAGGTGGCCTCGTCCGCGGGGACGAAGTAGCCGGTGGGGTTCTTCTCGTCGCGGATCCACTGCCGGAAGTAGCCCACCGCGTGGTCCACGCGGCGCAGGTCGTAGTAGCTGGCCGCCTTGGCCGCGCGCTTCTTCAGCCACGCGTAGTCGTCCTTCTCCATCGCGGCGAAGTCGAAGTAGGGCAGGCCCCAGTCCTGGCCCGTGGCGGAGAAGTCGTCCGGCGGCACGCCCAGGCGCGCGTCGCGGCGCAGGATGTCCGGGTGGGCCCAGCAGTCGGAGCTGTCCTGCCCGATGATGAAGGGCTCGTCCCCGCACAGCAGCACGTCCTTCGCCTTCGCCTGCGCGCGCACCTGGTTCCACTGGGCCTCCGCCAGCCACTGGAGCCACGCGTGGTAGCGCACGCGGCGCTCCAGGCCTTCCTGCTGGATGGCGAGCAGCGCCTGGGGCTGGCGCGTGCGCAGCCCTTCCGGCCACTCCCACCAGGGGCGGCGCCCTTCCTTCTCGCTGATGGCGGTGAAGAGGGCGTAGCTCTCCAGCCACTCGCCCTGCGCCTCGCGCCACTTCTGGAACTCCTGGGCGCGCGGCGTGCGCGGGGTCCACTCGTGGTGCTCGAAGTGGTCGAAGGCGCGCGCGAACGCGGCGTCCTTGAGCGGGAACACCAGGTCGTAGCGCACGCGCGGCGCGCCCCGGGCCTCCGCCAGCTGCTGCTTCTGCGTGTCGCTGAGCGCGCCCTCGCCGCCGGTGGCCTGGAACTCCGGCACCTGGCTCAGGTCGATGAAGAGCGGGTTCAGGCCGAACGCGGACCGGGTGGCGTAGGGGCTGGGGTCCCCGGGCGCGGTGGGGAGCAGGGGCAGCACCATCAGCAGGCGCTGACGCGCGGCCTTCATCCAGGAGAACAGGCCGTCCATGGCACCGAAGTCACCGATGCCGAAGTCCGTTCGCGAGCGCAGGGAGAAGAGAGGCAGCAGGAGACCGGAGAGCCGGCCAGGAGTGGACATGATGCGGCGCAATCTGCCCCAGCCCCGCCCCGGTGTGAACTCCCGTCGCGACGCAGTGCACACACGCCTGCCTGTCAGCCGGTGGAGAACGGTGGTTTTGGACTCCGGGCCGATGCGAGCGCTCAGTGGTTGACGGAGCGCACCCGACGCGGGCAGGACCGTCGCCGTGAAACGACTGCCCCTGTCCTTCTACGCCCGTCCCACCCTGGAGGTGGCGCGCGACCTCCTGGGCACCCTGCTGGTGGTGCACGGGGTGACGGGCCGGCGCGTGGGCCGCATCGTGGAGGTGGAGGCCTACCTGGGCGAGCACGACCTGGCGTGTCACTCATCCAAGGGGCGCACCCCGCGCACGGAGGTGATGTTCGGGCCGGCGGGGCGCTCCTACGTCTACCTCATCTACGGAATGCACCACTGCTTCAACGTGGTGACGGACGGGCCCGGGGTGGCGGCGGCGGTGCTGGTGCGGGGGGTGGAGCCGGTGGAGGGCATCCCGCCCGGCGAGCGGACGGACGGGCCCGGGCGGCTGTGCCGGGTGCTGGGGCTGAACCTGAACCACAACGGCCTCAAGCTGGACTCGGATGGGCTGCACCTGCTGCCGGGGACGCCGGTGCCGGACGCGCGGGTGGAGCGGGGGCCGCGCATCGGCGTGGAGTACGCCGGGGCGTGGGCCGCTGAACCCTTCCGGCTGTGGGACCGGGACAGTGGACACGTCAGCCGCTTCGTGTCCCGGCGGCCTCGCCGTCGTCCTTGACGCGGAACGTTCTGGCTGGTTGGGTGGAAGACGCCATGTCCCAAGAGGTTTCCCAGGAAGAAGACCGGCAGGAAGAAGACCGGCGGCTCCTGGCAAGGGCCCAGGACGGTGACGTGTCCGCCTTCGAGGCCCTGGTCGGCCTGCACCAGGACCGGGTGTACGGCCTGGCGCTGCGGATGACGCGCTCGGAAGCGGACGCGGCGGAAATCACCCAGGACACCTTCCTCTCCGCCTACCAGCACCTGAAGGACTTCCGGGGCGAGGCGGCCTTCGGGTCCTGGGTGCACCGCATCGCGGCGAACCACGCCCTCATGCGCCTGCGCCACCGCCGGGTGGCCCAGGCGGCCGAGTCGGAGCTCCAGGCGCCGGAGTTCACGGAGCGGGGCACCCTGGCGGACTACCCCGTCACGGACTGGAGCCGGGACGCGGAGGAGAAGGCGCTGGACGCGGAGCTGGGGCAGGCAATCCAGCAGGCGGCCGACCGGTTGCCGGAGGGCTACCGGGAAGTCTTCCTCTTGAAAGACGTGGACGGCCTCAGCTACGAACAAATCGCAGAAGTGACGGGGGACTCCATCCCCGCCATCAAGAGCCGCCTGCATCGGGCGCGGCTCGCGCTGCGAGAAGCCATCGACCTGTTCTACAACCGGGACAATCGCGGGGTGTGAAACCCCCAGGGCGCCTCGGCATCTTCGAACTGGAACGAGGGGAGCCGCAGCCAGCCGAGGTTCGGATGTATACGTGCAAAGATTCCATCAACCTCCTGCTGGAGTTCCTCGAGGGTGAGATGCCCGAGGAGGAGGCGCGGCACCTGCAGGAGCACCTGTCGGGCTGCAAGCCCTGCGAGGAGTTCCTCAGCACCTACCGGGCGACTCCCGGCCTCTGCAAGCGCGCCATGGCGCTGAAGATGCCCCGGGAGGTGTCGGCGAAGCTGACCGAGTTCCTGCGCTCGAAGATCAAGTCCTGCTCGTGAACCTGAAACAACTGTCGCTGCCGGAGCTGGAAGCGGCGCTCGCGCCGGCCCAGCCGTCCGCGACCGCGGTGCGCAAGGTGTTCGCGGGCGTCTTCGCCCACGCCCGTCCCACGGTGGACGCCATCGCGCTGGCGCCCCAGGTGCCGCGCCGGGTCGCGGACCTGCTCCGCGCCCAGGCGGAGCTGCCGTCCCTGAAAATCGTCGAACGGCGTCAGGCGGAAGACGGCTTTGTGAAGTACCTCTTCGAGTCGCCGCTGGGCGGCCGCATCGAGGCGGTGCGCATCCCCATTTTCGAGGAGAAGTACGTCGTCTGCGTGTCCAGCCAGGTGGGCTGCGCGCTGGCGTGCGACTTCTGCATGACGGGCAAGCTGGGCTTCCAGCGCAACCTCCAGACCTGGGAGATCCTGGACCAGGTGATGCAGGTGCGCGCGGAGGCGGACCGGCGCGTGGGCGGCGTCGTGTTCATGGGGATGGGCGAGCCGCTGCTCAACTACAAGGAAACGGTCCGCGCGGCGCAGATCCTCTCGCACCCGGCGGGGTTCTCCATCTCCGGCACGGCCATCACGTTCTCCACCGCGGGGCATGTCCCGGCCATTCGCCGCTACACGCGGGAGGGGCATCCGTTCCGGCTGGCGTTCAGCGTGACGAGCGCCATCCCGGAGAAGCGCGCGAAGGTGCTCCCCATCGAGAAGACGCACCCGCTGCCGGAGCTGATTGAAGCCATCCGCGAGTACAGCGAGGCGCGGCGCGAGCGGGCGATGATCGCCTACGTGGCCATCCAGGGCTTCAACCTGGGGCGCGAGGACGCGGAGGCGCTGAAGGCGGCGTTCGAGGGCATCCCCATCAAGGTGGACCTCATCGACGTGACGGATCCAACGGGCAAGTACCTGCCGCCCACGGCGGAGGAGCTGAGCGCGTTCCGGGACCACCTGCAGATCCTGAAGGCGCCCATCGCGCGGCGCTACTCGGGCGGCAAGGAGATTGGCGCCGCGTGCGGCACGCTGGCGGCCAGCCAGTACGGCGGCACCGTGCTGCCGACGCCGGCGGTGGCGCCCCGCCAGGCCTGACGTGCGCGCGTGTTCACCGTCGCGCGGCTGGTGGAGAACACGGGTTTCGCCGGGCGGGAAGACGACTTAAGTCTCGCGGGAGGCGCTTGCGGGCCTGGAGGGCACCGAGCGGATGTGGATCGAGCATGTCGACAAGCTGATTGGAGCGCTGGGGCCGTTCGGGTTCCTGGTGCTCGGCGTGGCGGCGATGCTGGAGTACGTGGTGCCGCCGTTCCCCGGGGACACCATCGTGTTGATGGGCGGCATTTATGCCGTGCGCGGGGAGAAGCCCTGGTGGCTGGTGCTCGCGGTGGTGACGGCGGGCAGCGTGGTGGGCGCGCTCATCAACTACGCGGTGGGCCAGTGGCTGGCGAAGCGCTTCGATGCGAACCCGAGCCGCTCCTTCTTCGGGCTCACGCATGCGCGGCTGGAGCAGGTGCAGACGCGGATGCGGCACGCGGGGCCGTGGCTGCTGCTGGTGAACCGCTTCCTGCCGGGCATCCGGGGCGTCATCTTCATCGCGGCGGGGGCGGCGCGCGTGCCGCGCTTCAACGCGCTGGTGCTGGGCGCGGTGTCCGCGCTGGCGCACAGCGGCCTCATCCTGGCGCTGGGCATGGCGGTGGGCGGCAACCTGGAGCGGCTGACGCTGCTGGTGTCGCGCTACCAGTACGCCGTGATTGGGCTGCTGGTGGTGGCGGCGCTGGGGTTCGGCGTGCGGGTGTTGACGCGGCGGCGTGAGTCGGCCGTGGAACCGTAGCGGGCCCGTCCGGGCAGGGAAATGTGCGGGGACTGCCTGCCGCGGCGGCGCGCACGTTGCGCGGGCCCGGGGTGGCGCGCTTGAGTCGGGGCATGTTCCGCGCCCGTGCTCGCTGGTGGCTGCTCGTGTTGCTCGTCCTGGTGGGAGGGTGCCGCTGTGGCGACGCCCCCGGCGTGGGCGGTGCGACCGCCAGCTTCCGGCCACAGGAAGAGGTCGTGGACTTCGGCCGGGTGCTGGAGGGCACGCAGGTGCGCCGCTCGCTGACGCTGGTGGCCACCGGCCGCGCGGGCGTCACGGTGGAGGCGGTGACGGACGCGCCCTTCTTCGTGGTCGTGTCCCAGGTTGTCGTCGCGGGCAGCGGCACGGGCACGGTGGACATCCTGTTCTCCGCGGGCAACACGCCGGTGCAGGGCGAGCTGGTGCTCACCGCGGGGCGCACCACCGCGAAGGTGAGGCTCACCGGCGTGGGCGTGCGTCCGCTGGCGTGCGTGCCGACGGGCGAGTGCCGCGACTCGCGCTTCGACCTGGAGTCTGGCCAGTGCATCGAATCGCCGCAGGCGGACGGCGCGTCGTGCATCCCGGGCAGCCGCTGCCAGGAGAACGGCCGCTGTCAGGCGGGCGTCTGCGTGGGGCAGCCGCGCACGTGTGATGACGACAACCCGTGCACGGTGGACAGCTGTTCTCCAACGCAGGGCTGCGTGACGGCGAGCGTGGCGTGCCCGGCGCCGCTCAACCCATGCAAGGTGGGCGTGTGCGACCGCAACGCGGGCTGCGAGGAGGTAGACGTGGCGGACTTCAGCCCCTGCGGCGCGGTGAGCTGCAAGGCGGCGCAGGTCTGCTTCAGCGGCACGTGCCGGACGGTGACGCCGCCGGACGGGTTCGTCTGCGCGCCGGCAACGCCCTGCCAGGACGAGGGCAAGTGCAGCGCGGGCGAGTGCATGCGCCCGGACGCGGGAGACCTGGAACCCGACTTCAGCGCGGAGCTGGGCGGCGTGCCCGTCGCGGAGGACGGAGGGCCGGTGCTGCTGGTGGACGATGGGACGGTCTACGCATCGGTGTGCGGCGAGGATGCAGGCTGCTGGCTCGCCGCGTACACGGAGAGCGGGCTGCTGCGCTACGAGTCGCCCTACGAGGACGGGGGCGTCAGGACGTTGCTCGCGGCGTCGGATGCGGGAGTGGTGGTGCTGGCGCCGGAGGCCCTGGAGGCGTACGCGCCCCGGGGCGTGGGCGAGCTGCGCTGGCGCACGTCGCTGGCCATCTCCGATGCGGCGCTGGATGGAGGGACACCCGAGGGCGTGCCTGTCACGGGAGCGGGCAGGGTGGCGCTGACGAAGGAAGGGGACGTGCTGACGTACGTCACGTGGAGCGGCGACGCGGGCACGGAGCCGCTGCGCTCCCGGCTCGTGTTGTTGAGCGCGGACGCGGGAGTACCGCTGGCGATGGGGCCGGAGGAGGACGGCGGTGGCGTCGCAAGGCTCGCGGTGGACGACGCGCGCGGTGCGTATCTCTACACGCCGTGGGATGGACGGCTGGCCTTCACGGATTGGGCACCACCGCCTGAAGCGAGCACGGACGGCGGAGCACTTACGGGCTCGCACTTGCGTGCCGCGAACGCGACCTGGCCCGGTGCATCCACCACGGGCTCCGGATCCACGTTCGGTCCGGTCGCGCTTGCGGACGGTGGTGTCGCATCGCTGAGCCTCGAACCGCTCGGGTCCGGTGTTCCCGAGGGTGCGCCGTCACTGGCGCTCGCGTCGGGGCGGTTGCTCGTGGGCACGCGGGCCTTCGTGGACATGGATGGCGGCGTGCTCGGCGCGCTGGATTGGGACGCGGGCACGCGCACGCTGTCTCCCCTGGCGGAGCCCGTGCTGATGTCGCCCGGCGGCACGGTCGGTCATGCGCTCGCGCTCTCGTGCGACCACACGGATGGCACCCCTTGCGTCGACGCGGACCTGCGCACGGTGCTGCGGTCGTTCAGCTCCGACGATGGCCACTTCCTCTCGGAGGTGGACGTGCTGCCCTCGCCGCTGTTGCCCGGCACCTTCCACGAAGCCGCGCTGCTGGAGCAGAGCAACGTGGGCGTGCTCGCGGACGCAGAGCTGCCGAACGGTCAGCGTCAGGCGTGGCTCGAGTGGATTGCCTTCGGCAACAAGGTCAATCAGTGCGCCCTGCCGGGCCGCGTGGAGGTCGCGGGCGCGGTGTTCTCAGGAGACCTGCTGCACGTGGCCCTGCGCCGTGACGGCGTCTGGCGCCTGGAGTCCTATCCCGTCGGCGTGCGCGCCGAAGTCCATGGCTGGCCCCAGCGCAACGCCAGTCCCGCCGGGACGCGCCGGGCCGTGCCCTAGCCGCCCACCGCCGGGTCCACCCAGAGGTCCTCGAAGCGCACCTGCGGCGGAGTCTGATGCAGCCGCAGGTTCTGCACGGACGCCGCGGCGGCCGCGTGCGTGCGGTCGTGGTACAGCGGGATGAGCGGGCAGTCCTCGCGCGCCAGCTGCTCCGCGCGCTTGTAGAGCTGCGAGCGCAGCTCCGGGTCGATGGACACGCGCGCTTCCGCGGTGAGCCGGTCCAGCTCCGGGTTGCGGTAGCCCAGCGGGTACACCGTCTGCGCGCTGGAGTTGAGCAGGAAGTGCAGGAACGCGTCGGGGTCCGGGAAGTCCGCCAGCCACAGCGTGCGGAACGCCGGGACCTTCCCCTCGCGCAGGCGCGGCAGGTACTCCTCCGGGCTCATCTGCTCGTGCCGCAGCTCCAGCAGCCCCGCTTGAATCATGGGCCGGAAGAGCACCGCGTCCTCCGCGGACGTGTCGCGGCCCAGCGGGTGGTGCAGGGTGAGCTGCAACCGCCGCACGCCCGCCTCGCGCAAGAGCCGCTCCGCCAGCGTCAGGTCCGGCACCGGCGCGGGCCCCAGCTCCTGGGCCCCGTCCAGCAGCTCCGGCGGCGTGAAGGTGCGCGCCACGCGAGCCCCCGGGTGGAACTGCTCCACCACGCCCGGGATGTCCATGCCCGCGCGCAGAGCCCGCCGCACGCGCACGTCGTTGTACGGCGCCTCGTTCAGGTTGAGCCCCAGGAACGCCGTGGAGGGCGTGGTGCTGGTCACCACCTGGTGCGCCTCCAGCCCCTTGGCCTCCGTGTGCTCCACGTGCAGGAACGACACGAGGTCCACCTGCCCGTCCAGCAGCTGCCGCACCGCCTGGGGCCGCGTGTCCGAGAGGACGAACTCCAGCCGGTCCAGCAGCGGCACCCCGCCGCGCCAGTAGGTGGCGTTGCGCTCCAGCACCATCCGGTCCGGCTGCAGGCCGACGACGCGGAACGGCCCGGTGCCCACCAGCTTCCCCGCCGCGTCCAGCTTCGCGACCGCCGTGGCCGTCAGCGCCATGAGCTGGAGGAAGAAGGCCTTGGGCTCGCGCAGGCGGATCTCCAGCGTGCCCTCGTCCAGGACCTCGATGCCCGTCACCTCGCGCGCCAGGCCGCTGGAGTACTCCCGCGCGCCCTCCACGTCCTCCAGCAGGCTGCGGTCCGGCGAGCGCAGCGCCGGGTCCATCAGCCGCTCCAGGTGGCGCTTCACGTCCAGGGCGGTGAACATGCTGCCGTCGTGGAAGGTGACGCCCCGGCGCAGGTAGAAGCGGTAGCGGCGCGCGGAGGGGTCCGCGTCCCAGCGCTCGGCCAGGTCGGGCACCAGCACGCCGTCCTCCAGCCGCACGAGGCAGGAGAAGAGGCACGCCGTCAGCTCCGCCATCTGGTTCTCGACGCTGAACAGCGGATCCACCGCCTGCCGCGCGCGCAGCGAGCCCGCCTGGTGCAACCCCACCCGCAGCGTGCCGCCCGTGCGCGCGCGGGGCAGCTGGAAGCGGAACACCTCCGCCTCCAGGCTCACCGTCTCGTGGCTCAGCTGGTCCACCGTGCGGTCCAGCTCGTCACCGATGCGGATGACGCGGCGTGCGTCCTCGCGCACCTGGGCCACCTCTTCACGGATGGACGCGTCGCCCCGGGTGAGCACCTGGTGCGCGGAGCGCAGCTCCTCGATGGCCGCGCTCAGCCGCATCACCGCCTCGGACAGGTCGCGGCCGGTGCGCGCCTGCGCCTCCGCCTTTTGTCCGGCGCTCTGGCCCACGCGCGACATCTCTTGAATCTGGCGCACCAGGTCCCGCGCGTTGCCGGACTGCTCGATGGCCATGCGCGTGATGTCCTCCACGCGCTGGGCCACGCGCTTGCTGGCCTCCACCACGGTGGCGCCCTGCGCCTCCAGTTGCTGCGTCTCCATCACCGTGGCTTCCACGGCGGCGAAGGTGCGCTGGGTGATGGCGCGGATCTCGCTCAGGGCCTCGGAGGCGCGGTCGCCCAGGGCCACGCCCGCGGTGGCTTGCTCGCGCCCCTCCTGCACCAGCGCGACGGCGGTCTCCACCGCGTCGCGGATGCCCGTCACCATGGTGCCAATCTCGCGCGTGGAGCGCGTGGTGCGCTCGGCGAGGCTGCGGATCTCATTGGCCACCACGCCGAAGGGGCGGCCGTGCTCGCCCGCCTGCGCGGCGATGATGGCGGCGTTGAGGGCCAGGAGGTTCGTCTGGTCGGCGATCTCCTGGATGACGTCCACGATGCGGCCAATCTCCAGCGACCGCGTGCCGAGCATCTCCATCAGCTCGGCCGCCTTGCGCACCGTCTCCTCCACCCGGTACATGCCCTGCACGCTGTCGCTCACCAGCGCCTCGCCGCGCTGGGCGGTGGTGGTGACGGCGACGGCCATGCTGTTGGTCTCCATGGCGCGGCGGCGCACGGCGTAGATGCCGCCCTCCACCAGCGCGACGAAGTCCTCCGCCTCGGAGGCGAAGCGGCCCAGCTCGTCGCCCGACGCGGCGATGTGCGTGAGCCGCTCCGTCATCGCCTGGGTGAGGCCGCTGGTGCGCTGGCTGAAGTCGTTGACGGTCTCCAGGCCGTCCACCACCTGGTGCAGCCGCTCGGTCATCTCCAGCAGGGCGCCCGTCGTCTCGTGCGCGAAGGTCTCAATGTGCTGCACGCGCTTGATGGCCACTTGGAGGCTGGTGCCGTTGCCGCCCACGGCGGACAGCGTGCGCTCCACGGCGCCGCCCTGACGGCGCGCGGCCTCCAGCAGCATGCGGGCCTGCTCGCTCACGCCGTTGCCGGTGCGGTGCAGGTTGCTCGTCACGCGCTGCACCTGGGACAGGGCGCGGCGCAGGGACAGGATGAGGCGGCGCAGGTCCTCCTGGCCCTCGAAGCCCGTGTGGATGGGCGTGGTGAGGTCGCCCTCCGCCAGCCGGGACATCAGGTCGCGCCGCTCGCGCCGGCGCATCGCCGCGAAGCGGAACCACGCCAGATAGCTGCCGATGAGCCAGAGCAGCGGCACGCCGAACAGCAGCACCGCCCACCCGGCCGCGTCATCCGGCTGGCCCGTCACCCACCGCAGCAGCAGGCCCAGGAGGATGGCGGAGACCAGGGCCGCCGCCACCCCGAACGAGAAAAGGTACCGTTTGGCGCCCATGGACGGGGTGGACGCTAACCCGCCTTCTCGCGCCGGTCCTCAATTCGACGCATGCTTCATGAGACATGAGGGCCCTCTTCGCCATCGCCATGCTGGCGCTCCCGGTAATCCCCGCCAGCACGGGCGCCGAGGCCACGAGGGCCGGAAGCCCGGCGCGGTTCGTCTTCGCGTGGCGGGGCGTGCCGGTGGGGACGGTGGGGCTGTCCCTGGACGCGGGGCGGTTCACGTACACCAGCCGGCACCTGCACGTGCGCGACGGCCGCGCGGGCGAGCGTGTGCGAGAGGTGACGCTGCGGGTGGACGCCGCGGGGCGCGTGAGGGACGCGGACGCGGTGCCCCAGGCGCTGTGGCTGTGGCGCGGGCCGCCCCCCGAGGGCTGCGTGAAGGGCCGCGAGGAGCTGTCCGGCCAGGAGGGCCCCCACTGCGTCACGAAGCGAGGCCCCACGAGCGCCGAGGGTACGATGCTGGGCGCGCGCTTCCGCGCCCGCTACGACGAGCAGGGCCAGCTCCAGGCGCTGGAGGTGGGGGACTCCCGCTTCACGCGGGCGGCCCCCGGGGAGCGGCTGCGCGCACCGCCGGAGCTCTTCGCGGAAGGGGTGCCCGTGGAGGGTGGCACCAAAGGCCCGCTGAGGCTCGTGCCAGGCGGGCAGGCACGGCCCGCCTCGGAGCCGGCGACTCGCGGGGAGGGGACGTCCCTCGCGGTCCCGGCCCGGCTGCCGGAGATGACGGAGTGGACGTCCGCCGAGGCGCGGGCCCTCTCCGCGAAGGTGCACGCGGCCTTCCCGGACAAGGGGCCCACGGCGGCGGACTGGCGCTCGGGCGGGGAGGGCGAGGCCGGAGGCTGCCTGGCCCACGCGCTGCGCTTCGCGTCCCTGGCG
>NZ_JBKGHJ010000145.1:0-17121 GCF_046520365.1 Corallococcus sp. 4LFB | reverse complement strand
CCACCGGGGCGGAGGGCGCCACCGGCGTGGGCCGGGGCGTGGGCCTCGGCGAGGGGGTGGGGGCGGCCGAGGACGGAGCCACCGGACTGCCGGGCGTCGAGCCTGGTCGCCGGATGACTTCGACTGCGGGCAGCACCCGCCGTGTCTTCCTGTCGTTCACGGTTGTACGTTACCTGATGCGCGGGGTCCGGGCATGCCCGGGCTCACGGCTGGGGGGATGCTGAAAAGTCCACCTTCCACCCGGACGGCTCCCTCACCATCCGGACCTCGCCCGACCTTCCCGCCGAGCGCACGACCAAGGTCGCCACGTCGCCCTCCTGCCGGAGCAGGGAAACCTCCTGAACATCGGGCGGAACGGGAACATTCGCGAAGAACAGCGCCATCGGCTCCGGCTTCACCATGCCGCCCGAGGCGTCGCTCACCTGCTCGGCCCGCGTCTTCAGGACCTGCTGGGTCGGTTGCGACAGCCCCGCGTAGGCCTTGGGCAGCTCACCGCGCTGCACGTGCCGGTGGAACGTCTGGTAGGCCCCCACGGGGGAGTCCGGCTGGAGCCGGCTGCAGCCGCCCAGGGCGAGGAGGGCGAACAGCAGCCAGGTCGTCGTCGCGAGCGGGCGCATGGAGCCTCCGGTTTAGGTCAAACCGCAGCCGTGGGGAAGCGCGAGGTGCGTCAGGCCGCGTGCTGGTGGACGCGATTGCGCCCCGTCCCCTTGGCTGAATAGAGGCTCGCGTCCGCCGCGCGCAGCAGCGCCTCCGTGCCCGGCAGGTCGTCCGCCGGCACCGTCGCCACGCCCAGCGACGCGGTCAGCTTCACCTCCTGCGACGCTCCGTCCGGCGTCTTCCACGTCAGCTCCAGCCGCTCGATGGCCTCGCGCACCCGCTCGCACGCCCGGAGCGCGTCCTGGGGGGCGGCCTCCGGCAGCAGGGCGATGAACTCCTCGCCGCCGTAGCGGGCCAGCAGGTCCACCTCCCGCAGCGTCGCGCGGGCCGTCTGCGCCACCGCGCGCAGCACCTCGTCCCCGAAGGGGTGGCCGAACGTGTCGTTGATGCGCTTGAAGTGGTCGATGTCCAGCATCACCAGCGACAGGGGGGAGCGGTACCGGCGCGAGCGCATGAACTCCTCGCTCAGCCGCTCCTCGAAGTAGCGCCGGTTGAACAGCCCCGTGAGCGCGTCCGTGCGGCTCAGGGCCAGCAGCTCCTGGCGGCGGCGGTCCAGCTCCCGGTTGGCCCACTCCAGCTCGCGGTTCTTCTCCACGAGCGCGTCCTGCAGCGCCTTGAGCCGCAGCATGGACTTCACGCGCGCGCCCAATTCCAGCATGTCGAAGGGCTTCACCAGGTAGTCGTCCGCGCCCAGCTCCAGCCCCTCCACCTTGCCCGCCGCCTGCCGGGCCGTCATCAGGATGACCGGGATGAAGCCGAAGCCGCCCTCGCCCGCGTTCGCCTTGACGATGCGGCACACCTCCACGCCGCCCAGGCCCGGCATCTCCACGTCCATCACGATGAGGTCGGGCCGCCCGGCGCGGATGGCGGACAGCGCCTGGGCTCCGTCCAGCGCTTCCTTGAACACGTAGCCGTGCGGGGCCAGGCCCTCGCGCACGTGCTTCACCTGCGCCGGATCATCGTCCACGATGAGCACGGTGCGCCCGGAGAAGTCGTTCGCGGGTCCGCTCCGGCGCGCGCCCTCCGCCATCCGCTTCCTTTCGGCTTCCGGCATGAAGCGCCCACCCCCCCAACAGGCTGCGGTCGTGGCCCACGTCGCGAGTATCCCCCGGGGCGGGAACCCCGTGGGTGGATTCTCCCCCGGGTGAAGGGCGCTGCCAAGGGCCTCCGCGGCCTCCCGGAGGGGCCGGTGCCCCCGTGGCGTCCAGGGCCTGACAGGCTCCGGACGGACTACGGCGCGGCTTTCACCAGACGTGCGCGGTAGACGGGTTCTCCGGACGTCAGGTAGCGCCGCTCGCGGGTGGAGGGCACCTCCTCCGGGTCGTACGGGTGGAACACGCCCGCGCCCAGCGGGTTGTGGAAGCCCGCGCCCTCCAGGATTTCCAGCATGGCCACCGCGCGGTCCTGCACGTCGGTGCGCATGTCGAAGCGGCCGCCGGGCTTGAGCAGCCCCAGCATCAGCTTCGCGAAGTCCGGCTGCACGACCGCCCGCTTGGCGTGCGAGCGCTTCCACCACGGATCCGGGAACTGCAGGTGGATGACGTCCAGCGACCCGGGGGCGAAGATGCGCGGCACCACGAAGCGCGCGTCGGATTCGATGACGCGCAGGTTCTTCAGGCCCAGCTTCTCCCCGCGCATCTGCGTGTCGCGCGCGTACTTCTTGCGCCACTCGAAGGCCACGAAGCGCACGCCGGGGTTTCTGCGGCAGTACTCCAGCGCATGGCCTCCCGCGCCGGAGCCGATCTCCAGCTCCAGGGGACCCGTGAACCCGAACTCCGCGTCCCAGTCCGGGGGCGCTTCCAGGGGGACGAACTTGAGGCCGACCGGATCAGGGAGCAGGGCAGGGCGCATGGCGGGGACGGGGGGCCTCTAACCATGGAGCCGCGTGGGTTGGCCAGGGCAAAAGCGCGCGGGGTGGTATAGGGAAGGGCCATGAAGGTCTTCCAGTCCGTGTCCGAGGCGGGCCGCCAGCTTCAGGGGCAGGCCCTCGCGTTGGGCAACTTCGACGGCGTGCACGTGGGCCACCAGGCCCTCTTCGCCGAGGCGCTGCGCCACGCCCCCGCGAACGCGCTCACCTTCCAGCCCCACCCGGGCAAGGTGCTCCAGCCGGACCTGGCGCCCAAGCTCATCACCCTGCTGCCGCGCAAGCTGGAGCTGCTCGCCGCGTGCGGCCTCACCCACGCGGTGGTGCAGCCCTTCAGCCGCGACTACGCGCGCAACACGCCCCAGGACTTCGAGGCCGCCCTCTTCGACAGCCTGGGCGTGGGCCACGTCGTCGTGGGCAGCGACTTCACCTACGGCGCCCAGCGCGCCGGCACCGTCACCACGCTGCGCGAGGCCGCGGGCAGGCGGGGCGCGCAGGTGCACGTCGTGCAGCCGGTGCACGTGGACGGCGTCGTCGCGTCCTCGTCGCGGATCCGCGAGTACATCCTGGAGGGCAGGGTGGGCGCGGCCAGGCGCCTGCTCGGCCGCCCGTTCGGACCTGGACGGCACGGTGGTGTCCGGCGCGGGCCGGGGGCGCACCATCGGCTTTCCCACCGCCAACGTGGACACGCAGAACGAGCTGCGGCCCGCGCCCGGCGTGTACGCCATCCGCGTGCGCCTGCTGGCGGAGGCGGGCGGCCCGTGGCGCCCCGGCGCGGCCAACATCGGCGTGAAGCCCACCTTCGGTGGCACGGAGGTCACCATCGAGGCGCACCTGCTGGACTTCTCCGGCGACCTCTACGGCCAGGAGCTGCGGGTGCAGTTCCTGGAGCGGCTGCGGCCCGAGCAGCGCTTCGGCTCCGCCGCAGAGCTGGTGGGTCAAATCAAACGCGACGTGGAGGCCGCCCGCACCGTGGTGGCCCGCGGCGACGGGTAGGGCCCCCGAGGCTCCGGCGCCGCCTTGACGGCCGTCCCTGCAAAGGCGGCGCCGGACAGCAAGGGAGCACGCCGGGGCGCCTTGACAGGCCGCGCATCGGTTTCCTCTAATCCGGGAGGATCCGTGCCAGGGCTTCAGGCCCCTGTCGCACGGCCTCCTTCCCCCCGCGGGTCCCGCTGACAGCCGGGGCTCTGGCTGTTCCCTCCTCACGCTCAAAGAGGCATCCCAGAAATGTCCGGTCGACTCGGTGAATTGCTGGTGCGCGAGAACCTCATCTCCGTCCAGCAACTCCGCAAGGCGCAGGAGGAGCAGCAGAAGAGTGGCGCGCGCATCGGCACGGCGCTCATCAAGACGGGCGCCATCGAGGAGTCGAAGCTCACCGACTTCCTGTCGAAGCAGTACGGCGTGCCGGCCATCAACCTGAAGGACTTCGACATTGATCCGGACATCATCAAGCTCGTGCCCAAGGAAGTGGCCGAGAAGCACCTGGTGATCCCGGTCAACCGCGCGGGGCCGTCCCTCATCGTGGCCATGTGCGACCCGTCCAACATCTTCGCGGTGGACGACCTGAAGTTCCTCACCGGCTACAACATCGAAGCCGTCGTCGCGTCGGAGATCTCCATCCGCGAGTCCATCGAGCGCTACTACGCGGAGAAGGGCCCCTCGCTGGAGGACATCGTCGGCGACGTGGGCGACGACATCGAGGTCGCCAAGGAGGAGCAGGAGAACCTGGATGAGATGGCCAAGGCCGCGGACGACGCGCCGGTGGTCAAGCTGGTGAACCTCATCCTCATGGACGCCATCAAGAAGCGCGCGTCCGACATCCACATCGAGCCGTACGAGAAGGACTTCCGGGTCCGCTTCCGCATCGACGGCGTGATGTACGAGGTGATGCGCCCGCCCATGAAGCTGCGCAACGCCATCACCAGCCGTCTCAAAATCATGGCGTCGCTGGACATCTCCGAGCGGCGCCTGCCGCAGGACGGCCGCATCAAGATCAAGATCGGCGGCGGCAAGGAGATGGACTTCCGCGTGAGCGTGTGCCCCACGCTCTTCGGCGAGAAGGTCGTGATGCGCTTGCTCGACAAGAGCAACCTGCAGCTGGACATGACCAAGCTGGGCTTCGACGCGCAGCCCCTGGCCTGGTTCAAGGAGGCCATCGACCGGCCCTACGGCATGGTGCTGGTGACGGGCCCCACGGGCTCCGGCAAGACGACGACGCTGTACTCGGCGCTCTCCAGCCTCAACGACGTGGGCACCAACATCTGCACCGCGGAGGACCCGGTGGAGTTCAACTTCGCCGGCATCAACCAGGTGCAGATGCACGAAGACATCGGCCTGAACTTCGCGGCCGGCCTGCGCTCCTTCCTCCGCCAGGACCCCGACATCATCATGATCGGTGAGATCCGCGACTTCGAGACGGCGGAGATCGGCGTGAAGGCGGCGCTCACGGGCCACCTGGTGCTCTCCACGCTGCACACCAACGACGCCCCGGGCACGGTCAGCCGTCTGCTCAACATGGGCATCGAGCCGTTCCTGGTGACGGCGTCGCTCAACCTCATCCTCGCCCAGCGTCTGGCGCGCCGGCTGTGCCCCGCGTGCAAGCGCCCCGCGGAGAAGGTGGACGAGCAGGCCCTCATCGACGCGGGCATCCCGCCGGACAAGATGGGCACCTTCACCATGTACGAGAAGGTCGGCTGCCGCGATTGCAACGACCGCGGCTACCGCGGCCGCGTGGCCATCTACGAGGTCATGCCCTTCTGGGACGGCCTCAAGGAGCTGGTCATCAACGGCGCCTCCGCCGCGGAGCTCAAGCAGGAGGCCATCCGCCTGGGCATGAGCAGCCTGCGCATGAGCGCGCTCAAGAAGCTCATGGACGGCATGACGACGCTCGAAGAGGTCGTGGGCAACACCGCGCCGGACCGCTTCTAGTCACCCCCTTCCTCCACCACTTTTCCCCCGACAGGACACGCATCCGTGGCCAACCTGCACCAGCTCCTCAAGGCGATGGTCGAGAAGGGCTCTTCCGACCTCCACATCACCACCGGCTCGCCGCCGCAGCTGCGCGTGGACGGTGAACTCGTCCCGCTCAAGACGGCGCCGCTCACGCCCGTGGAGACCAAGCAGCTCTGCTACTCCATCCTCACGGACGCCCAGAAGCACAAGTTCGAGGAGGAGAACGAGCTGGACCTGTCGTTCGGCGTGAAGGGCCTGTCACGCTTCCGCGCGAACATCTTCATGCAGCGCGGCGCCGTCGCCGGCGCGTTCCGCACCATTCCGTTCAAGATTTTGACGTTCCAGGAGCTGGGCCTGCCGCCGGTGGTGGCGGAGCTGGTGAAGAAGCCGCGCGGCCTCATCCTGGTGACGGGCCCCACGGGCTCCGGCAAGTCCACCACGCTGGCCTCGATGATCGACAAGATCAACACCGAGCGTCATGAGCACATCATGACCATCGAGGACCCCATCGAGTACCTGCACCCGCACAAGAACTGCCTGGTCAACCAGCGCGAGGTCGGTGCGGACACGCGCAACTTCAAGACGGCCCTCAAGTACATCCTCCGCCAGGACCCGGACGTGGTGCTCGTCGGCGAGCTCCGCGACCTGGAGACCATCGAGGCGGCGCTCACCATCGCGGAGACGGGCCACATCTGCTACGCGACGCTGCACACCAACAGCGCGGTGCAGACCATCAACCGCGTGCTGGACGTGTTCCCGCCGTACCAGCAGCCCCAGGTGCGCGCCCAGCTGTCCTTCGTGCTGGAGGGCGTGATGAGCCAGGCGCTCGTCGCCAAGGCCGGCGCCCCGGGCCGCGTGCTGGCCCTGGAGGTCATGGTGCCCAACCCCGCCATCCGGAACCTCATCCGCGAGGACAAGGTCCACCAGATCTATTCCTCCATGCAGGTGGGCCAGGCGAAGTACGGCATGCAGACGTTCAACCAGGCGCTGGCCGCCCTCCTGGCGCGCCGGCTCATCTCCCAGGACGAGGCCTTCGGGCGCTCCTCCGACCCGGAGGAGCTGCGCAACATCCTCGCCACGGGCGGCGCGCCGGGTGGAGCCCAGCGGCCGGCCGGGGGAGCGGGAGCCCGTTAGTTTTCCGACGTGAATTTCGCGGGTTAGACTCGCGCCCTCCCCGGAGGTCCAGGTTATGGCGGCACCAGCGGTCCAGCAGAAGGCGACAGCGTCCAAGAAGAACACGGCCCAGTTCCTCTGGGAGGCGAAGACCAAGAGCGGGGAGAACAAGAAGGGCGAGATGGAGGCCTCGGACATCGAGGCCGTCAACGCGCGCCTGAAGTCCCTGGGCCTCAATCCGACGAAGGTGCGCAAGAAGGGCGCCCTCGACATGGAGCTGGCCCTGCCCGGCCTGGGGGGCGTGACGGGCAAGGACATCCTCATCTTCACCCGCCAGTTCGCGACGATGATCGACGCGGGCCTGCCGCTGGTGCAGTGTCTGGACATCCTCGCCAGCCAGATGGACAACCCCGCCTTCAAGAAGGTGGTGTTCGCCATCAAGGGCAAGGTGGAGCAGGGCAGCACCTTCGCGGACGCGCTGAAGGAGCACCCGAAGGTCTTCGACGAGCTCTACGTGCAGCTGTGCGCCGCGGGCGAGGTGGGCGGTATCCTCGACACCATCCTCAACCGGCTCGCCGCCTACCGTGAGAAGAACGAGAAGCTCAAGGCCAAGGTCAAGGGCGCCATGACCTACCCGTCGGTGGTCATCCTGGTGGCCATCGGCGTGACGGCGCTCCTGCTGCTCAAGGTGACGCCCGTCTTCGAGAAGATGTTCGCGGACTTCGGCTCGCAGCTGCCGGGCCCCACGCAGGTGGTCGTGGACCTGTCGAAGCTCGCGCAGGCGTACTTCCTCCACGCCGTCGTCGGCATCGCCGCGCTCGTCTTCTCCTTCACCTGGAGCTACCGCCAGCCCCGGGGCCGCAAGTTCTGGGACAAGACCTTCCTCATGCTGCCCCTGTTCGGCGACGTGCTGCGCAAGGTCGCGGTGGCGCGCTTCACGCGCACGCTGGGCACGATGATCTCCTCCGGCGTGCCCATCCTGGACGCGCTGGACGTGACGGCGAAGACGGCCGGCAACCGCACGGTGGAAGAGGCCATCTACTACGTGCGCGGGAAGATCGCCGAGGGCAAGAACATCGCGGGGCCGCTCTTGGAGACCAAGGTGTTCCCGTCCATGGTGGTGCAGATGATTGGCGTCGGTGAGGCGACGGGCGCCATGGACACCATGCTCAACAAGATCGCCGACTTCTACGACGACGAAGTGGACGCGGCCATCGGCGCGCTCACGTCGATGATTGAACCGCTGCTGATGGTGTTCCTCGGCGGCGTGGTGGGTGGCTTCCTCATCGCCATGTACCTGCCCATCTTCAACCTTGCCGGCGCGATCAAGTAGCGCGCGGCAGGGCGGTTCCACGTCGGGCGCGGCCCCGGGCCTGGGGCCCCGCCTGGTGTGGCTGGTGCTGTTCCGCACCGTCGCGGCGAGCCTGTCGCTCGTGGTGACGGTGGCGAGGCTCCTGACGCAGCCCGCGCAGGAGCCAGCCGGGCGGACTCGCTGTCGTTCGCGGTCATCGCGGGCGCCTACGTCCTCACGGTGGTGACGGGCCTGCGGCTGCGCCGGGGCACCGCGGGGCGCCTGGACGCCACGGTGACGGTGGTGGGCGACGTGCTCATCGCCACCGGGCTCGTCTACCTGAGCGGCGGCGCGGACTCGCCGCTGACGTTCCTCTACAGCCTGGCCGTGATTGGCGCGGCGGTGGTGCTGGACTGGCGCGGCGCGCTGGTGGCCGCGGCCGTGTCCACGTTCGCGTTTACGATGCTGCTGCTCATCACCCGGCTCACCACGCCGGCGGACGCGGTGGCGGTGCCCGCGGCGCGCGTGCTCTTCGTGCTGGGCAGCAACGCGCTGGCGCTGGTGCTCATCGCCGTGCTGTCCGGCTACCTGTCGCGCCAGCTGTCCGCGACGGGCGGCGCGCTGTCCCAGAGCGAGGCGGACCTGCGCCGGCTGGGGCGGCTGCAGCAGCTCATCCTGTCCTCCATGCCGTCGGGGCTGGTCACCTGCGACGCCCAGCGGCACGTCACCTTCGTCAACACGGCGGCCCACGCCATCCTCCACGTGGAGGACGACGCCACCGTGGTGGGGCTGCCCCTGGAAAGCCTGCTGCCGGGCGTGTCCACGCTGGCGCCGCGCGCCACCCGCGGCGAGCTGCGGGTGCGGACGCCCGGCGGCAACCGGGTGCTGGGGCTGTCGGTGTCGCCCCTGGAGGGCGAGGCGGGCGCGCTGCTCATCGTCTTCCAGGACCTCACGGAGCTGCGCCGCATGGAGGAGGACCTGAAGCGCACGGACCGGCTGGCCAGCCTGGGCGCGCTGTCCGCGCAGCTGGCGCATGAAATCCGCAACCCGCTCGCGGCCATGCGCGGCTCCGCGCAGCTCCTGGCCCAGGAGCAGCCGCGCGACGCGGTGGTGACCAAGCTCACCGGCATCCTCACGCGGGAGGCGGACCGGCTGGCGCGGCTGGTGGAGGACTTCCTGCGCTTCGCCCGTCCGCCGGAGCCCCAGCGCCGGCCGGTGGCGCTGGACGCGCTCCTGGCGGAGACGGTGGACATGCTGCGCGCGGACCCCCTGGCCCGCGAGGTGCAGATGGAGGTGCGGGCCCCGGAGGCGCTGACGGCGCCGGTGGATCCGGATCAGCTGCGCCAGGTGCTCATCAACCTCCTGCGCAACGGCTTCCAGGCGGCGGGTCCCCGGGGGACCGTCCGGGTGGCGCTGGCGCGGGCGGAGAAGGAGGCGCAGATTCGCGTGTGGGATTCGGCCGGCAGCATCACGGAGGAGATGATGGGACACCTGTTCGAGCCGTTCTTCACCACCCGCAGCGGCGGCACCGGCCTGGGGCTGTCCACCGCGCACTCCATCATCCGCGCGCACGGCGGCAGCATCCGCGTGACGTCCCACCCGGCCGAAGGCACCGAGTTCCTCGTGGGGCTGCCCCTGTGACGGCGCTCCCCCACGAAGGCGGCCCGCGAGGCCACGTGCTGGTGGTGGACGACGAGCTGTCCATGCGCGAGTACCTGGAGATATTGCTCGTGCGCGAGGGCTACGCGGTGACGAGCGTGCCCGGCGTGGGGCCCGCCCGCGCGGTGCTGGAGAAGGACCAGGTGGACCTGGTCATCTCCGACATGAAGCTGGGCCCGGCGGGCAGCGGCCTGGACGTGCTCCGGACGGCGCGCTCGCGCAAGGAGCCGCCGGAGGTGGTGCTCATCACCGCCTTCGGCACGCCGTCCTCCGCGGTGGAGGCCATGCGCGAGGGCGCGTACGACTACATCTGCAAGCCCTTCGACAACGAGGAGCTGCGGCTGCTGGTGCACAAGGCGCTGGAGAAGCGCGCCCTGCGCCAGGAGAACAGCACGCTGAAGGCGCGGCTGCTCCCCGGGCTGGGCGGGCTGCTCGTGGGGACCAGCCCCCGCATGCGCGCGCTGTGGCAGCTGGTGGAGAAGGTGGCGCCGGGGCGCAGCACGGTGCTGGTGACGGGGGAGAGCGGCACCGGCAAGGAGCTGGTGGCCAGGGCCGTCCACCTGCGGGGCCACCGCGCCGCGCAGCCCTTCCTGCCCTTCAACTGCGCGGCCCTCAACGAGGGCGTGCTGGAGAGCGAGCTCTTCGGCCACATGCGCGGCGCCTTCACCGGCGCCACGCACGAGCGGCCGGGCCTGCTCGTCTCCGCGGGCGAGGGCACGGTGATGCTGGACGAGGTGGGGGAGATGCCCCTCTCCACGCAGGTGAAGCTGTTGCGCGTGCTGCAGGAGCGCAAGGTGAAGCCGGTGGGCAGCGCGGCGGAGATTCCCTTCCAGGCGCGCGTCATCGCGGCCACCAACCGCCGGCTGGAGGCGGAGGTGAAGGCGGGCCGCTTCCGCGAGGACCTCTTCTACCGGCTCAACGTCATCACCCTGGAGCTGCCCCCGTTGCGCGAGCGCTCGGAGGACATCCCGCCCCTGGCGACGCACTTCCTGTCGCGGCTGGCGGAGGAGCTGGGGCGCCCGGGGCTGCGCTTCGCGCCGGAGACGCTGGCGCTGATGGAGCGCTACGCCTTCCCGGGCAACGTGCGCCAGCTGCAGAACATGGTGGAGCGCGCGGCCACGCTGTCGGACTCGGACGTGCTGGGGCCCACGACGCTGCCGCCCTCCGTGCGCGGCGAGGCGGAGCCCCAGGCCCGCGCGGGCGACGGGGGCGAGCCGGTGCTGGGCCAGGGCTTCAACCTGGAGCGGCACCTGGACGACCACGAGCGCCGGCACCTGCTGGCCGCGCTCAAGCAGGCGCAAGGCGTGAAGACGCGCGCCGCGGAGCTCCTGGCCCGGAACAGTGGCAGCTCCTCAAGCAGGTCGTGGAGGAGCGCAAGCCGGACTCCATCGCCATCAACGTGTCCCCCGCCATCGCCTTCGCGGACGGCCTCACCCACGGCGAATACGAGGGCATGACCCAGGCCCTGGGCCCCACCTGGGTGAAGCGCCTCAAGCCCGCCGGCGGCCTGCCCCTGGACGTGCTCGGCTGGAGGAGCGCCGACGAGGTCCGCTTCTACGCCGACCTCCAGAAGTACGCCTGGAGCCTCATCCAGACCGCCTTCTCCAGCGCCGTCATCACCCCCGGCACCACCACCACCCAGGACGTGGAGTGGTGGATGCGCCAGCGGCTGGCCGACGAAGGCCTGGACACCTGGTTCCAGCCGGACGTGGACGTGCAGCGCCAGGGCGCCACCGACGAACAGCTGGGCGACAACCCCGTCATCCAGCGCGGCGACGTGCTCCACTGCGACTTCGGCGTCACCGCGCTCCGCCTCAACACGGACACCCAGCACATGGGCTACGTGCTGCGCGACGGGGAGACGGACGCCCCCGCGGGCCTCAAGGCCGCGCTCCGGGCGTCCAACCGGCTCCAGGACATCGTCACCGGTGAAATCAAGCCGGGCCGCACCGGCAACGAGGTCCTGCGCGCCGCGCTCGCGAAGATGAAGGCGGAGGGCCTCGACGGCAGCGTGTACTCCCACCCCATTGGCCTGCACGGCCACGGCGCGGGCCCCATGATTGGCATGTGGGACCGCCAGGAGGGCGTGCCCGGCAACGGCGAGCACAAGGTGATGCCCAACTCCTGGTTCTCCATCGAGCTGCAGGCCACCAGCCCCGTGCCGGAATGGAAGGGCCAGCCCGTGCGCTCCGCCCAGGAGGAGGACGTCGTGGTGGACGCGGAAGGCGCCGTGCACTGGGCCTTCCAGCGTCAGACGTCCTTCCACCTGGTGCGCTAAAGGCCTACTTCGCCGCGCCCGTCATGGACTTGAGCAGCGTCACCAGCGCCTGCTTCTCCTCGCTGCTCAGGTCCAGCTTGACGATGGTCTCCGTGCGCACGCCGGCGAAGGTGCCGTCCGGGTCGCCGCCCTTGTTATAGAACTCGACCACGTCCTCCAGCGTCTTCTCCGCGCCGGTGTGCATGTACGGCGCGCTCAGCGCCACGTTGCGCAGGGTCGGCGTGCGGAACGCGCCCTCCACCTCCGTGGGCTTCGCCTGCGCCTGCGCCTTGAGCGTGGGCAGCCGCGCCGCGTCCGTGCCGCCGGGCGCGTCGCTGTAGCTGCCCGCGGCGTTGAGCGGCCACGCCAGCAGCGCGTCCACCGCGTCCGCCTGCCCGCGCCGCCCCGGGCCGGAGTCCTTGAGCCCCAGGTTGTGGAACTTGTCGTCCGTCAGCGCGCGGCCCTTGTGGCACACCACGCACTGGCCCTTGCGCACGAACGTCTTCAGGCCCAGGTACGCCGGGTCCTGCTCCTGCGTGCCCGCCTCCACCGCCTGGAGGAAGCGCCGCACGTCCGCGTCGAAGGGCGCGTCGGTGCGGTTGAGCGTGCGCTGGTACGCCGCCAGCACCTTGCCCACGTTCGTCATCAGCCGGTCCGGGTCGGACTCGTCCGCGGGCGCCTTGCCGAACAGCTGCGTGTACGCCGCCGTGTACGAGGGCTCCGCGCTCAGCCGCGTGCGCACCACCGTCGCGTCCGAGTCCATCTCGATGGGGTTCATCAGCGGCAGCACCGCCTGCGACCAGAGCCGGTCCGCCCGCCCGTCCCACATGAACCAGCGGCTGTAGCCGATGTTGAGGAGGCTGGGCGGGTTGCGCTCGGACTGGTGGCCTCCGCAGCCCTCCGCCGTCGCCGTCTCCACCGTGTAGGACTCCCCGGTGTGGCAGCTCTTGCAGGACACCGTCCCGCAGCGCGACAGCCCCGGGTCCTCGAACAGCCGCTGGCCCAGCGCCGCCGCGTCCGCGTTGTCACCCCACTTATTGGTGGGGTCCACCTCCGGCTTCGCGCTCTGCGTGTGCAGGGCGCTCAGCTCATCCAGTTCGTCGTCGGTGGGGAAGGGCACTTCGGATTCGCAGCCGGCCCCCAGCAGGGCCAGGGCGAGCACGGCGGTACGCGGACGGAGACCATTCATGGGCCGGCGCAGCTTCGCGCCCTTGTGTTCAGCAATCAATGGTCCCTGTCTCCCCGCCGGGCATGCGGCCATCCACGCACGAAGGCCGGGGCCCCCTGGGAGCACCCGGCCTTCACGCCGTGAGGCACTTCAACAGGACTACAGGAGCGCTACTCGCAGGCCAGCTTGAAGCTCACCACCGGCGCCGCGAACTTGGCGATCTTCATCTTCGTGGGGCCCGGGGTGACGGTGGGCGCCGCGCCGTTGGCGCACTTGAGGCTCGCGTCCACCACCAGCTCCACGTTCAGGTCCGTGTCCTCGGGCAGCCCGCCCACGTTGTAGCTGCAGCGGTTGTTGCGGCTCTGCTTCACCTCGCCCCAGCCCAGGGCGGCGGAGTTGCCCTCCGTCACCTTCACCCGCACCGACGAGCACGGGTCACCCTGCAGGCCCGTCGCGGGGTACGCGACGCTGCCCGTGACCGTGGCGTTGCCCGCACGACCCGCGGCCGCCGCGCCACTCGAAGAGGCGCAACCCGTAGCGGCAACGACGAGGGCGGCAACAGCAATTCGCAACATGGAGATCCTCAATTCAAGAATGAAAGGGTTTTTTGCGCCAGGTTGGCCGCCTTCCCGGCAGCCATCGGCGCGCGCCACGTACAATCCCGGCGCGCCTTCATTCCACGCAGAAGTGAGTTCTCCATTTCGTCACGCGGAGCATTTTTCCACTCGCCGACATCCGCGCTCCGCGTCCGGGCCGCGCCTCCCAGCTTTTGAGAAACGCGCGCCTCACTGCAGCCGCTGCAAGGCGTCACGCGCGCGCACCAGGCCATGGCCGAAGATGAAGTCGCGGCCCGGGGTGCCCAGGTCGCGCGCGGAGGACTCCAGGGTCTCGCGCACCTGCTGGGGCGTGAGCTCCGGGCGGGCGCTCCACAGGAGCGCGGCCACGCCGCTCACGTAGGGCGCGGCCATGGAGGTGCCGGACACGTGGGTGTAGTCCACCGGCAGGAGGGACAGCCGCGCGTCCGCGCCCAGCCGCTGGCGCAGCATGGTGCTGGCGGCCTGGTTGACGCTGACGGCCGGGGCCCAGTGGCCGCTGCGGGGCAGGGAGAGGATGTCCACCGCGCCGCCCGCGGGGGCGTCCTCGGAGCCGAAGATGACGGCGCGCGCGCCTGCCGCATCACGTTGGCCATGGCCTGATCCACGGGCACCGCGCCCGGCCGCACGTAGGCGACGAAGCCGTCGCAGGTGGCGTCCAGGCACGCGTCCAGGGAGTCCCCCAGGCCGCAGTCCACCAGCCGCCCGGAGGTGTCACCCGTGGGCGAATACAGGAGCGAGCGCGACAGGGGAGACGCGTCCTCCACGGACATCTCCGCGAAGGCGCCCAGCCCCCGGGGGAAGGTGGACAGCACGTCCACGCCGGGCGCCACGAGCGACAGCTCCGGGCCCGCGTTGGAGAAGCTCGCGCGCCGCTCGCGCGAGTCCACCGCGCCCACCGCGAGCACGGACGGGTCGGACGCCGGGTACAGCACCGGGCCGCCCTGGTTGCCCGCGGCCGCCACCACCAGCAGGCCGTGGTCCAGCAGCGCCTCGAACGCCTCCACCGTGCTGCGCGTGGCGGTGCCGCCGCCCAGCGACAGCGACACGACGCGCGCGCCCTGGGACTCGCACCACTCCATGGCGGAGAGCACCACGCTCATCTGCGTGTGCCCCTGCAGGTCCAGCACGCGCACGATGAGCAGCGACGCGTTGGGCGCCACGCCCACCATGCCGCCGGGGCTGCCCCGGGGGCCGGTGACGCCGCCCTGGCCCATGCGCGCCGCGACGATGCCCGCCACGTGCGTGCCGTGGCCCTGGACCCACTGGCCCTGGCCGCCGCGGTCGTTCGCGTCGTCGTCGTTGTCCAGGAAGTCGTGGCTGGCCGCCACGGCGCCCTTGAACTCCGGGTGCTCCAGGTCCAGCCCGCTGTCGATGATGCACACCTTCACGCCCTGGCCCGTGGGCGCGCCCTCGTCCAGCACGCCGTCCCCGTTCGCGTCCCACACCTCCGGGGCCTGCACCAGGCGCAGCCCCTCCGTGTACTCGTCGGTGGGCGTGAGGTCGGCGGCCGCCACCTGGCGCGGCGACGGCGCGGGCGCCAGGCCCTGGGCGCTCCAGAGCTGGTCCACCTCGATGCTCTCCACCAGGTCGCTGCGCTCCAGCAGGAAGCGCTCCGTGGGCGACACGCGCGCGGCCACGGCGGGGATGTTGCGGTAGACGGCGCTCACCTTCGCGCCGGTGCTCGCGGTGAAGCTGGCGCCGGAGGCGGTGACGGCCGCGGCGTGGGTGGAGTCTCCCCGGCGGAAGCGGATGATGACCGGGTCGCGCCCGTCGTCCTGCGTCCGGGAGGGCTGCGTTCCGTCCAGTCCCTGGCGGGCGGACGTCTCCCCCACGACGCCTCCGGCGAGGACACCCGGGCACACCTGGCCCTGCGCGGAGGCGCGCGTGGACGACTCCGGCGCACATGCGACCAGCGCCAGCAACCCGACGAAACCCCAACGCTTCATGACGCGGCTCCTTCCAAGCAGGACACCCCTCCCGAGGGCGGCCCCCCGCATGGCGGAGGACCGGGAGGAGCCCGCCCCCCTCACCTGGGATGGAAGCGGTGTGCTGCTCTGAGGGAACGCATCCCCAACCGAACGCGCATCGGCTCCTGACCCGGGGAACGGCCTGGACGTGCGCGGGTGCACAACAGACCTGTCGTCAGGCGGAACACGGGCTCGGGAATTCCGTTGGCCCCGGGACTTTCTCTTTTTCGCGCCCGCGGGGTCTGGAGGCAGGGAAGGAAGGGGAGGCGCGGGGTTCGCGGCTTGATTCCATGGGGGAGTCCGTGCTGCGCTCCGGAGCGCCAAGCCATGAGCACCGCACCCACAGAGTCCCCCCGTTTCTTCGGGCGCTACGAGCTCGTCCACCTCCTGGGCCAGGGCGGCATGGGAGAGGTGTACCTGGCGAAGCTGTCCGGGGCGGCGGGCTTCGAGAAGCCCTGCATCGTGAAGACCATCCTGCCGGGGCTGGTGAAGGACCGGCAGTTCCTGGACCGGTTCCACCACGAGGCCAAGGTGCTGGTGCACCTGGTCCACTCCTCCATCGCCCAGGTGTACGACATGGGCGAGGCGGACGGCACCTACTACATGGCCCTGGAGTACGTGGCGGGCGTGGACCTGGGGTACCTCTTGGAGCAGGCCCGGGTGCAGGGGCGGGCGGTGCCCACGCCGGTGGCGCTCTACGTCGGCCAGCGCATGGCGGAGGGCCTGGGGTACGCGCACCGCAAGACGGGCACGGACGGCGAGCCCCTGGGCATCGTCCACCGCGACGTGTCCCCGCACAACGTGATGGTGTCGTACGAGGGCGAGGTGAAGGTCATCGACTTCGGCCTCGCGAAGTCCACCGCGCGCAGCAAGTACACGCTGCCGTCCACGGTGATGGGCAAGCTGGGCTACATGTCGCCGGAGCAGGTCCGCGCGGAGCCGCTGGATCACCGCAGCGACATCTACTCCTGCGCGGTGGTGGTGTGGGAGATGCTGGCGGGCCGTGGGCTGGTTCCCCACGGCACCGTGGGCGAGATGATGGCGGCCATGTCGCACCCGGTGGTGCCGCCGCTGACGGACTTCCGTCCGGACGTGGAGCCGTCGCTGGAGGCGGTGCTGCGCCGCGCGCTCGCGCCGGCTCCGGCGGACCGGTACGCGCGGGCGGACGACTTCGCGCGGGCGCTCAACGCGGAGCTCTTGCGCTCGGGCACCCCCATGGGGGCGGAGGAGGTGGGCGAGTTCGTCCGCACTCTCTGCCCGGAGGCCTTCGCCGAGCAGCGCAAGCTGACGTCCGGCGTGCACGGCGAGCGGCGCACGCCGTCCCCGGCGCCCCGGAGCGGTTCCGGCACGGCGCTGTATAGCGGCTCTGGATCCGGGAGCAACGCGGCCCCGGACGAAGCGGCCTTCGGGGCCACGGCGCTGCGGACCCTGGAGGACCCGTCAGGGAACAGGCCCAACACCGGGCGCATCGACGTGGACGGACCGGCGATGGGGCCCGGGGGCACGTTCGTGTCCCATCCGTCGGCGGGGCTGGCGGAGGGGCCGGGCTCTGGAGGCGTGCGGGGCACGCCGGGCTCTGGGGGCGTGCGGGGCGCCG
>NZ_JBKGHJ010000144.1:5763-17122 GCF_046520365.1 Corallococcus sp. 4LFB | reverse complement strand
GCGGCGCGGGGCCGGCAGCATGCCCGCGAGCATCGCGCCCTGCGCCACGCTGAGCGCCCGCGCCGAGACGCCGAAGTGCTCGCGCGCCGCCGCCTCGATGCCGTAGACGCCCTCCCCCCACTCCACGACGTTCAGGTACAGCGCGAGGATGCGCTGCTTGGACAGGTGGGTCTCCAGCTGGCGCGCGAGCAGCAACTCCTTGCCCTTGCGCAGCAGGCTGCGGTCCGTGGAGAGGTAGAGGTTCTTCGCCAGCTGCTGCGTGACGGTGGAGGCGCCGCGCCCCAGGCGCGCCTCGCGCACCGACTGCTCGAAGGCGTTCTCCACCTCGGTCCAGTCCACGCCCTCGTGCCGGTAGAAGCGCGCGTCCTCGGAGATCAGCACGGCGTCCACGACGTGCGGGGCCACCGCGCCGAGCGACACCCAGGCCTGGCGCGCGCGGGGCTTCCTGCCCGCCTCGAGCGCCTCCTCGGCTCGCTGCGCCATGAGCGCGGTGGAGCGCGGGTTCTGCGTCCGCAACGAGCCCACGTCAGGCAGCCGCGCGAACTCCACCCCGAGCCAGAGGGCGAGCAGCAGCCACCCGCCGAGCGCCCAGCGACCCCAGCCCGGGATGGAGCGCTTCCCCACGACGCGCCGGGCGCCGGAGGAGAGCTGCTTCGTCTTCTGCGTCCGGACGGTGGAGGTGCGCGCTGGGGGCGGACGGGAGGCCATCGGTGCACCTACATCTGCCCCGGTAAGCCACCCCTGTCCAGAAGACGGCCGGGATGGCACCCGGCGGCCTTCCTCAGTTGCACCCCTGGCTCGACAGCCAGTTCACGCCACGGGTCCGCTCGGTCGTGCCGTTCGAGCCGCCGTAGTCCACGTTCGAGAAGGACATGGACACGGAGCTCCCCGTGGACTGGTTGGTGATCTGCATCGTCAGGTTGTTGGGGATGAGCGCGGTGGAGTTCGGATAGTTCGCGCCAATGGAGTAGCGCAGCCGGCCGTTCGGCAGGCTCCCGCACTTGGCCATCTTGTTTTCAAGCTGCAGCCAGTTGCCACGGTTGAAGTTGGCATCCTGCGGCACAAGGTTCGCCCGGCCTCCCCAGCCCCCGAGCTGTGAGCCGATCATGTGGCCTCCGTCGTAGTCGTTGCTGGGGTTCTCCGCGTCCCCCCACTGCCCCACGTTCGTCTGACAGGAGTCGACGCGCGGCGCGGCGGTGATCTTCGGCAGGTCCTTGTACGCCCGGTTCGGACGGCCCACGCTGTCGATGAAGTAGTACTCGCCGTCGAAGCTGTGCCACTTGCTCCGGTCGTCGACGGGAAGAGCTTCGGGCAGTCGCTGATCAGCTCCGCGGTGACGTTCCCGTGGGTGACGTACCCGACGCCGTAGGGCGCCAGCGCCTCCCGGATCTCCTCCTCCGTGTGGCTGTCGAAGAAGTCCATGAGGCCGCTCGGGCCACCGAAGTCCTGCTCGAGCTGACGGGTGACGTCTTCTCCGCCCAGGTCCGTGACGCCGCAGCCGCCGAGCAACAGACCCAACACCAGCGCGACCGAGAGCTTGTTCAAGGTGTGCATTCTTCCGGCTCCTTTTGGCAATCTCGATTACCAAGAAGTCGAGAGAAACACGAGAAGATGGCGATAAATACCTTGCAGGAATTCTGTATCAGCCCTGCTACAGCATGTTTCACGTACTCGCGGTGCCACGGACAGACACCCGTCGTCAGCCCGGGGAGGACGTCGGCTGGGCCCTCCGGCCGGCGCCCGCGCGCGCCACCCGCAGCCAGATCAGCGAGACCATCAGCCACGACGCCGTGAGCGCGCTCCACGCCTGGGGCGCGCGGGCCCAGACCAGCCACAGCGTCACCGCCACGCCCATGGCGAGCACCCGCGCCAGCTCCAGCGGCTCACTCCACCCCTTCGACTCCAGCATCCCGCTCCAGGCGGTCGCCATCGCCCAGAGCAGCAGGCTCAACGCGACCTTCTGCCAGCCCGACAGCGGTGAGGCATGGTGGCTCACCAGGAGCATGAAGGGCATCGCCGCGAACAGCTGGAAGACGAGGTACCCACGGACGCCGGGCAGCTCCCGCGAGTGGTACTTCACCTCCGCGCCCTCCTGCTTCCAGTACCCCAGCGCGCGCGGAGGGAGGTCCGCGGGCCGCCAGCCCGTGGGCATCACCCAGATGCGCAGCTTGTCCCACGGGCGCTTCGTGGCGACGGCGTCCGCGACCAGCCGGGCCCACGCCTGGAAGTTGATGGCCGTCGGGTCCCAGGTGTTCGCCGGGGTCGTCAGCCCGTAAGAGCACGGCTCGGTCTCCTCCGCGTAGGTGCCGAACATCCGGTCCCAGATGATGAGGAAGCCCGCGTAGTTCTTGTCGATGTACGCGTCGTTGCGCGCGTGGTGCACGCGGTGGTGCGACGGCGTGTTCAGCCACGACTCCACCCACCTGGGGAGCTTGGGGATGACGCGCGTGTGGGGGATGAACTGGAGCACCAGGTGGAAGGCCACCATCGCCAGCACCGCCTCCGGCGGGAAGCCCACCAGCACCAGCGGCCAGTAGAAGAGGAAGGAGAAGAGGCGCTGCGTCACGCTCGCGCGCAGGGCCACCGCGTAGTTGAGCTCCTCGGTGGAGTGATGCGGCGAGTGGGCCGCCCAGCCGAGGTTGGTGCGGTGCCCGAAGCGGTGGAACCAGTAGAAGAGGAAGTCGACGCCCAGGAAGAGCGCCACCAGCGACAGCGGCGACGACGCGTCCAGCCGCCACGGCGCGAACTGGCCCAGCTGCGTGAACAGGGGCAGCACCAGCAGGGCCACCGCGACGTTGACGCACTGGTTCATCACCGCCGTGCCCATGCTCGCGATGGAGTCCTGGAAGCTGTAGTAGCCGTTGCGCCGCGCCACGCACCAGGCGAACTCCGCCAGGGCCAGGGCAATGACGAAGGGCGTGGCCACGGCATAGACGTTGAGGGACATGCCCCCGGTATATGTTTCCCCAAGCCGCCTCCGCCTTAACCCAGGTCAAGCCCCGGTCCCCGCGACGTGAGATTCCCCAAGCTCTTCGAGCGCCTCGCCACCCTGGCCCCGCTGCCTCCCGAGGAGTGGGTGAAGGCCGAGGCCGTGGCGCAGGAGCAGTCGCTCGCGAAGCGGGAGCTCTTCCTGCGGCCGGGAGACGCGGCGGACCGGTTCGCGGTGGTGCTGCGGGGCGTCTTCCGGGGCGTGCGCGTGTCGCCGCGCGGGGGCGAGTCCATCAAGGCCTTCCGCGCCGAGGGCGAGCTGATTGGCGCCTATGCGGAGATGTTGCAGCGGCTGCCGTCGATGACAGCGATTGAAGCGCTCGAGCCGAGCCACGTGCTGGTGTTCCAGACGCAGGACTTCCAGGCGCTGGAGCGGGGCCACGTGTGCTGGGAGCGACTGGCGCGCCGGGTGGCGGAGCAGCACTTCATCCTCAAGGAGCGCCGCGAGCAGGAGTTCCTGGAGCTGTCCGCGGAGGAGCGCCTGGTGAAGTTCTGGGAGGAGCATCCCCACCTGAAGGGGAGGATTCCCCAGCGCGACGTGGCGGCCTACCTCGGCATCACGGAGGTGGCCCTGAGCCGCATCATGTCGCGGCGCCGCAAGCGGGCGGAGTGAGCGGGCCCCCGTGGTGCGCGGTCCGGCGCGCACCGCGGCGTCGCCCAAGCGCGCCACGTGGTCGGTTGCTACGGTGCCACGCCATATGCTCACCTTCGTACCGCGCTCGGCGCGGGAGTCCTCTTGCTGGGCCTGGGTTCCGCGGGGCTTGCCGTGCAGGCCTTCCAGGCCAGGCAGCACGCCGCGGCCGAGGCGCGCATCGCGGCCGCCAGGAGCCTGTCCTGACGCCTGCCCCGGGCCCCGCGCCCCGCGGGCTCCCCGTCGTGGCGCCAGCCGGGGGCGAGCAGGGCGGGGTTCCGCGGGGTCATGTGGACGGGGTGGCGCTGCGCGCGCTCCTGCTCCGCCGCCAGTTCGAGGATCTGACGCTGGCGGTCGAGCAGCTCCAGTGGGGCATGGAGTCGAACCCACAGGACGAGCACTGGATGACGGACGGCATCCAGGCGCTCGGCAACGGGGCCCCGACTCGGCGGAGCTCCTCGACGCCTGGGTGGAGGCGTCACCGCGCTCCTTCGCGCCCTACCTCGCACGGGGTACCCACTGGGTGAACGTGGGCTACCTGCGACGCGGGACGAGGCTCGTGAGGGCGACGGCGGAGGAGGAGCTCGCCGGGATGCATGAGGCCTTCGAGCGTGCGGTGCCGGACCTCACCCGCGCCTGGGCGCTCCATCCGAAAGCGGTCGCGGCGGCGAGGCCGCTGCTCAACGTAGCGACCGCGCTCGGCGACCGCGAGAATCGCGAGCGCGTCTTCGCCCGCGCCGCGGAGCAGTGCCCCTCCTGCGCGGACGTCCGGAGCGTCTACCTCCACGGCCTGACTCCCCGCTGGGGCGGCTCCTACGAGGAGATGGACGCCTTCGCCCTGGCCCAGAGCCGCGCTCACCCCGAGCTGGGCTTCCTGCGCGGCTTCGCCGACTGGGACCGCGCGGATGATCCGCGAGTCGAGGACGACAACGACCGGGCACTGGGCCTGCTCGCCCAGGCGCTTTCGGCCGGTGAACACTGGGAGTTCCGGCTGGCGCGGGCGAAGCGGCTGCGCGGCACCGGGGCCCTGGACGCCGCGCTCGTCGAGGCGAACCGGGCCGTGACCCTGCGGCCCGCTCGCTCGGACGTCTACTTCGAGCGCGCCCGGATCCTCGCTTCCAGCCGGAAGTGGGGACCCGCGGGAGAGGATCTCCTGCACGGCCTGCGGCTGGAGGAGACGGACGCCGACGGGCGGTCCCTGCGGCCTGGCGTGGTGAAGGGGCTGGTCTACGCGGCCTATGAGCAGCATGGGGCCGGACACCGCGAGGAGGCCCTGCGCCTGCTCGAGCTCGCGGGAGAGCTCGCCCCGGGCGACCCCGAGGTGGCGCGCTGGCGCACCCGGGTCGCGACCTCGCCGTTGCAGGCGCAGGGCAAGGAGGCGCAGGCCGAGACGCCGGAGGACTTCCGCGCCGTGCAGCAGCGGGACTATGCCCTGGCGCGAGAGCAGCGCTTCGCGGAAATCCTCCCGCTCTGGGACGCCTTCCTCGCGCGCAATCCCGAGCACGGGCTCGCCTACCTCGAGCGCAGTGGGACGCACTACCACCTGCGCAACCTCGAGGCTGCGCTGTCCGACCTGAAGAGGGCGTGCGACCTGGGCATCAACGAGGGCTGTGCCCGTGCGCGCCAGATCGAGCGGGCCAGGGCCACGGCCCACTGAGCCTCGGCCGCCCTGCCCTCCGCGTTTTCACGGCCCCACGAAAAGCTCTTCCATGTGCGGTGCTTGCCAATCTCTCACGAAAAGCGGCTTAGTCTCTGATTCAGCGATCCGGCCGCACAGGAGACAGTCCATGAGGCAGCTCCCAAGCATCACCCTTCCGATGATGTTCGCGGCGTCCTTGTTGTCATTGGCCTGTGGCGGTCCGATGGAGGAGGCCCCGAACGCGGCGGAGACGCAGGCCCTCCAGGAGGAGGGACAGGCCCTGACGACGCTGAGCGCGGGCATCTCCTTCTGTACCAACCTGGGGAACGGCTTCTACGGGTGCAACGGCGGAGCCAGTGGCGGAACGCCTCCCTATCGCTTCAACTGGACGTCCAACGCCTACGTCACCATCGACTCCGTGGCCACCGGCCCCACGAACACGCGAATCGAAGGGACCTGCGCGATCAGCACCATCGGAAAGCCGAACCAGGTGACGCTGACCGTCACGGATTCGCTGGGCGCCACGGCTTCAGCCCAGCGCAACTTCCAGTGCACCACCATCGTGCCGTAGCACCCCGCGCGCAAAGAGCCGCCTCCTGGAGGTGGCCCTCGTGGGCCTGCGTGCCTGGGACCCGGCCGCATGCATGACGGGGCAATCCGTCATCCCACCCAGTCTTCCGGCTCCAGGAAGGTGAGCGTTGAGATGCCCGCGGCTTCGATCGCGTCCTTCACGTCATCGCGCAGCGCAACGCGGCTCGCTACCAGCCCTACCCCTATCTCCTCCCCTCGCTCATCCCCCAGAGCATCAACATCTGAGCGCTCGCACCCGGGGGCCGCCCCCCTGAGCCCCCCAAGTGGCGGCGCGGCGGCCTCCCGTGGGCCAGGTTCCAGGTTCCAGATTCCGGAGCCCGGTCCAGGAACTGGAAGGGGCCCTCCCCCTCCCTCCGCCAATCCCTTGCAATGACTGGGATTGGCGGATGACGCCGCGCGTGGCACAACCGCTGCACTGTTGTTGTGCATGCTCGGTAAAATCCTCCTCCTCGATTCGAAGCCCCCGGTTCGTGGGGCGACGGCGCGTCACCTGACGGCCGCGGGCTTCACCGTCCTCACCGCTCGCACGGATGGGCAGGCGCGGAGCCTGCTGGACACCCACCTGTTCGACGCGGTCCTCATCGACCATCCCTTCGGCCGGCCCGGCATGGAGGAAGGCCTGCGCTTCGCGCGCGACCTGCGCCTGCACGACGCGCACATCCCCCTCCTGCTGATGACGGCGCTGCCCCTGGAGGAGGTGCGGCACACGGCGTGGGCAAGCGGCATCACGAAGCTGCTGCCCAAGCCGCAGCTGATGCCGGTGCTCATCCTCCACCTGTCCGCGCTCATCCCCTCCGCGGCCAACGAGGACCGGCCCCAGCCCATCCCGATGCGCTAGGAAGCCAGGCGCGCGGCGTTTCCGGTTCTGGTCCGGATTCCGGAAAATGGATCCGCAAGCTGGACAAGCGCCCGCGACGGACGCTTTCCGGCCAGGCCAAACGGCCGGAAAGACGTCTTTGCGCTTTATTCCCGAGCCCTGGCCCCAGCCTTGCTCATGCCTCCCCGAGTGCCCCGGAACCTGCTGATCATCGATGACGAGACGGTCCTGTGCTGGGTCCTGGGCCGCTTCTTCTCCAGCGCGGGGTACGAGGTCGACTCGGCCACGGACCTGGACGAGGCGCTGGAGCGCGTGAAGCATGGCCGGTACGACCTGGTCATCAGCGACCTGCGCCTGAGCGGCACGCAGTCCGAGGAAGGGCTCATCATCGCGGAGCGGCTGCGCGAGGCCTCTCCGGACACACGCATGGTCCTGCTGACGGCGTTCGCGACGCCGGACCTGGGTTCGCGCGCGCAGGCCCTGGGCGTGGACCTGGTGCTGAGCAAGCCCCAGCCGCTGCCGGACCTGGCGGTGCACGTGTCGCAGTTGCTCGAAGCACCGCGCCAGGAACTCGCGCGTCGCCTCGTGCCTTGAGCGGTGACGCGCCGGGACTTGGGTGACAGCGGATCCGGATTCCGGAAACTGGATCCGCAAACAGGACAGGGCGCCCCGCGCGACCAGGGCTTCCATTCCAAGCGCCCGGAAGAATTCGGTTTCGACCATCCGCTCGGGCTGGCCCTCGGCTTGCTCTTGGGAGGTCGCCTGCGCCGCTGACCCTCGCAGCCGCCGCATCGAAGAGCCCCCCATGGACCCCACCTCCGACGACTCCTCCTTCGCCTGGTTCCGGGACGCAGCCCCCTCCACGCTGGCCTGGACGCTGGCGTGTCTGGTGTTGCTGGCGCTGCTTCCGCTCGGGGCGTCCGCGGCTCCGTCGCTGCGCTACCAGATGGATCAGCGAGGCGACTTCGTGCTGTTCGGCAACACGCTGTCGCAGGAGTGCCGCACGGGGACGCCGGCGCCGCTGGTGGGCACGGTGGGCGCCTGCGGCACCAACATCGACGACCAGGCGGCGGACGTGCACTGGACGACCGACGGCAGCACGGCGTCCGCGGACACGTCGGTGGCGCCGGGCAGCGCGAAGAGCCAGGCGGTGCTCGCGCTGCCGTCGGGGGCGGTGGTGACGTACGCGCGGCTGTACTGGGGCGCGGTGCGCTCGGTGGCGAGCCGCACGGGCACCATGTCCCCGGGGACGTCCGTGACGCTGGCGCGGGTGGGGACGTTCTCCACGGTCATCACCGCGGACTCCAGCAAGGGCTACACGAGCGGCAGCAACTACGCCTACCAGTCCACGGCGGACGTGACGGCGCTGGTGCAGCAGTACGGCACGGGCGCGTACCTGCTCTCCGGCGCGGACGTGATGGACTTCCGCAACGTCAGCGACACCTTCCCCTACTCCGGCTGGGCGATGGTCGTCTTCTATCGGCTCGCCAGCGATCCCCTGCGCAACCTCACCCTCTTCGACGGGCTGGATTCGGTGAGCAGTGGCGCGAGCGCGACGGCCACGCTGTCCGGCTTCCTGGTGCCGGCCTCTGGCTACACGGCGAAGCTGGGCGTCATCGCCTACGAGGGGGAGTCCTCCTACACGGGCGACGCGCTGAACTTCAACGGGGTGGCCCTGTCGGACGCGCAGAACCCGGCGAACAACTTCTTCAACGGCACGCGCAGCCGGCTGGGCGTGGCGCAGAGCAACGCCGGGGACCTGCCGCGCTTCGCGGGCACGCCGGCCACGCTCGAAGGCATGGACCTGGACGTCGTGGACATCACCGCGCGCGTCTCCGCGGGCCAGACGTCCGCGACGGTGTCCGCCACCTCCGCGGCGGACCAGTACCTGCTGGGCGCGTTCATCACGTCCATCTCCACGCAGAAGCCGGACTTCATCCAGACGGTGAAGAGCGTGGCGGCCGTGTCGCCGCGTCCGGACGGCGGCCTGCGCGGCGGCGACGTGCTGGAGTACACCGTGCAGACGACGAACACGGGCGATGACTCCGGCATCCTCACCGTGCTCACGGACACGCTGCCCACCAACGTCACCTACGTGCCGGGCACGCTGCGGGTGACGGCGGGCGCCAACACCGGCGCGAAGACGGACGCGACGGGGGACGACCAGGGCGACTACGACGCCGCGAACCGCCGGCTCACGGTGCGCCTGGGCACGGGCGCCAACGCCACGCAGGGCGGCGTCATCAACATCGGAGAGAGCACGACGCTCGTCTTCCGGGTGACCATCAACGTGGGGGCCACGGGGAGCATCGACAACCAGGCCGTCGTGCGCAGCACCGGGCAGCAGGGCGCGCCGGAGACGTCCTTCCCGTCCTCGCCGCCGGTGGGGACCGGTCCCACGACGACGCCGGTGAGCGGTCCGCCCGCGCCGGCCGTGACGGCGCCCGCGGCCAACGCCACGCTGACGACGCGCACGCCCACCTTCAGCGGCACGGGGGAAGCGGGCAACACCGTCACCGTGCGCGAGGGCACCACGGTGCTGTGCACCGCCACGGTGAGCGCGTCCGGCGCCTGGAGCTGCGCCTCCGCCGTGCAGCTCGCGGATGGCGCGCACACCGTGACCGCGCAGGCGGCGGACCCCAGCGGCAACCTCAGCCCGACGACGTCCGTCGGCTTCAGCGTGGACGCGACGGCGCCGGTGGCTCCGGTCATCTCCACGCCCGCCCAGAACGCGCAGCTCAACACGGCGACGCCGACGTTCACGGGCACGGCGGAGGCGGGCAGCACCGTCACGGTGCGCGAGGGCACCACCGTCCTTTGCACCACCACGGCCAACGCCGCGACGGGCGCCTGGAGCTGCGCGTCCGGCATGGCGCTGCCTTCCGGTTCGCACACGGTGACGGCGACGGCGCAGGATGCGGCGGGCAACACCGGCCCCGCGTCCAGCGGGCGCACGTTCGTGGTGGACGTGACGGCTCCGGCGGCGCCGGTCATTGTCGCGCCCACGAGCGGCTCGGCGGTGAGCAGCACGACGCCCACGTTCAGCGGCTTCGCGGAAGCGGGCAGCACGGTCAACGTCGTCGTCGGGGGAGTCACGGTCTGCACCGCGACGGCCAATGCCTCCGGTGCGTGGTCCTGCACGTCCGGTTCGGCGATGGGCCAGGGTGCCCAGACGGCCACCGTCACCGCCACCGACGCCGCGGGCAACACGGGCCCGGCGAGCACGACCTCCTTCACCGTGGACACGGTGGCCCCCGTGGCACCGGTCGTCACCGCGCCCACGGCCAACCAGACCGTCACCACCCAGACGCCGGTCCTCTCCGGCACGGCGGAGGCCAACAGCACCGTCACCGTGCGCGAGGGCACGACGGTGTTGTGCACCGCGACGGCCAATGCCTCCGGTGCGTGGTCCTGCACGTCGCCTTCGCTCGCGCAGGGGTCGCACACGATCTCCGCGACGGCGCGGGACGCGGCGGGCAACACCGGTCCGGCCAGCGCCTCCGTTCCCTTCACGGTGGACTCGGTGGCCCCTGTGGCTCCGGTCATCACGGCGCCGACTTCGGGTCAGACCGTGGCCACGCAGACGCCTGTCCTGTCCGGTACGGCGGAGGCCAACAGCACCGTGACCGTGCGTGACGGCACGACGGTGGTGTGCACCACGACGGCCAATGCTTCCGGTGCCTGGTCCTGCACGTCCGCGACACTCGCGGAAGGGGCGCACACGATCTCCGCGACGGCTCGGGATGCCGCGGGCAACACCGGTCCGGCGAGTACGTCCGTCCCCTTCACGGTGGACTCCGTGGCGCCGGCGGCGCCCGTCATCGCGTCGCCCACGTCCGGGCAGCTCGTCGCCACCCGGACGCCGACGCTGTCTGGCACGGCGGAGGCGAACAGCACCGTGACCGTGAGGGAGGGCACCACCGTGCTCTGCACCGCGACGGCGAATGCCTCCGGTGCCTGGTCCTGCACGTCCTCCACGCTCACGGACGGTGCCCACACGGTTTCCGCGACCGCTCGGGATGCAGCGGGCAACACCGGCCCGGCGAGCACGTCCGTCCCCTTCACCGTGGATGCCACCGCCCCGGCGGCGCCTGTCGTCACCGCGCCCACGGCCAACCAGACCTTGACGACCCAGACGCCGGTCCTCTCCGGTACGGCGGAGGCCAACAGCACCGTGACGGTGCGCGAAGGCACCACCGTGCTCTGCACCGCGACGGCCAATGCCTCCGGTGCGTGGTCCTGCACGTCCTCCACGCTCACGGACGGTGCCCACACGGTTTCCGCGACCGCTCGGGATGCAGCGGGCAACACCGGCCCGGCCAGCACCTCCGTTCCCTTCACCGTGGACAGCACCGCTCCGGCGGCTCCGCTCATCGCTTCGCCCACGCCCGGCCAGGTGGTCGCCACGCAGACGCCGACGCTCAGCGGCTCGGCGGAAGCGAACAGCACCGTCACCGTTCGTGAGGGCACCACCATCCTGTGCACCGCGACGGCCAATGCTTCCGGTGTCTGGTCCTGCGCGTCCTCGACGCTCGCGGAAGGGGCACACACGATCTCCGCGACGGCTCGGGATGCCGCGGGCAACACGGGCCCTGCGAGTACCTCCGTTCCCTTCACTGTCGACACGGTGGCTCCGGCGGCTCCGGTCATCGCGGCGCCCACGTCCGGTCAGCTTGTGACGACCCAGACGCCG
>NZ_JBKGHJ010000144.1:0-5663 GCF_046520365.1 Corallococcus sp. 4LFB | reverse complement strand
GGCTCCGGTCATCGCGGCGCCCACGTCCGGTCAGCTTGTGACGACCCAGACGCCGACGCTCTCCGGCACCGCCGAGGCCAACAGCACCGTGACCGTGCGTGAGGGCACGACGGTGCTGTGCACCACCACCGCGAACGGCTCCGGCGCGTGGTCCTGCATCTCGTCGCAGCTGACGGATGGCACGCACACCATCTCCGCCACGGCGCGGGACGCGGCGGGCAACACCGGCCCGGCGAGCACGTCCGTCCCCTTCACCGTGGACAGCACCGCGCCCGTGGCTCCGGTCATTGCCTCGCCCACCTCCGGTCAGACGGTCGCCACCCAGACGCCGACGCTGTCCGGTACGGCGGAGGCCAACAGCACCGTGACCGTTCGCGAGGGCCCCACCGTCCTGTGCACCGCCACGGCGAACAGCTCCGGCGCGTGGGCCTGCAGCACGGCCTCCACGCTTGCGGACGGTGCGCACACCGTCTCCGCGACGGCGCGGGACGCGGCGGGCAACACGGGCCCGGCCAGCACCTCCGTTCCCTTCAGCGTGGACACCACCGCCCCGGCGCCCCCCGTCGTTACCTCGCCTACGTCCGGCCAGGCGGTCTCCACCTCGACGCCCACCATCACGGGCACGGCCGAAGCGGGCAGCACCGTGACGGTGCGCGAGGGCACCACCGTGCTGTGCACCGCGACCGCCGATGCCTCCGGCGCGTGGTCCTGCACGTCCTCCACGCTCACGGATGGCCCCCACACCGTGTCCGTCACGGCCCGCGACGCGGTGGGCAACACCAGCCCCGCGCGCACCGTGTCCTTCACCGTCGACGCCACGCTGCCGGACGCGCCGGTCATCGTCACGCCCGCGAACGGCGCGGCGCTGGCTGCTTCCCCCGTCACCTACAGCGGCACGGCCGAGCCCGGCAGCCGCGTCACGGTGACGCTGGATGGCACCTCCCTGGGCACCGTCACCGCCAATGGCGCGGGCGAGTGGAGCTTCACGCCCGGCATCGTGCTCGGGGACGGCGGCCACACCCTCACGGCCGTCGCCCAGGACGGCGCGGGCAACACCAGCCCCGTCGCCACCTCCACCTTCACCGTGGACACCACCGCGCCGGACGCGCCGGTCTTCACCGCCCCGGCCCTGAACGCGACCGTCACCACCGCGCGTCCGGCCATCACCGGCACCGCCGACCTCGGCACACAGGTGACGCTCGTCATCGGGGGGAACACCTTCGGCCCGCTGACCGTGGACGCCTCCGGCGCCTGGAGCTTCACGCCGGCCACCGACCTGCCCCAGGGCCCCATCACCGTCAGCGCCACCGCGGCCGACGCGGCGGGCAACGTCAGCGACGCGGCCCAGCTGACCTTCACCGTGGACTCGGTGTCGCCCGACACCGTCATCACCTCGCATCCTCCGGTCGCGAGCAACAGCAGGTCCGCGACGTTCACCTTCCAGGGCACGGACGCGGATGTCGCGGGCTTCGTCTGCACCCTGGACGCCACCAGCGTGGCGTGCGCCTCGCCGTACACGGCGACCGACCTGGACGCGGGCTCGCACACGTTCACCGTCGCCGCCGTCGATGCGTCGGGCAACGTGGACCCCACGCCCGCTGCCTTCACGTGGACCGTGGACGTCACGCCTCCCGCCGCGCCCCTCGTCCTCCAGCCCACGAGCGGCGAGGTGCTCACCTCCGCCTCTCCCGTCATCACCGGCACCGCGGAGCCGGGCAGCACCGTGTACCTGGTCCTCGACAACGGCGCGCCGCTGGGTCCCATCCTCGTCAACGACCAGGGCGCGTGGAGCTACCCCGTGCAGGCCACGCTGGCGGACGGCTCCCACACGCTGAGCGCCACCTCCACGGACGCGGCGGGCAACACCAGCGAGCCCGTGTCGCTCACCTTCTTCATCGACACCGACGCGCCGGACACCACCATCGAGTCGGGCCCCGCCCAGCCCTCGAACAGCGCCAGCGCCACGTTCGAGTTCAGCTCCACCGGCGGCGGCATCGGCTACGAGTGCAGCGTGGACGCGGCGCCCTTCACCGCCTGCGACAGCCCCTTCACGCTCGACTCCCTCGCCGGGGGTGAGCACACCCTCGCCGTGCGCGCCGTGGACGCGGCGGGCAACGTCGATCCGAGCCCCGCTGAGTACGCGTGGACGGTGGACCTGGGCGCTCCCGAGGCCCCGGCCATCACCTCGCCCGCGAACGGCGCCCTCTTCAACACGGGCGCGGTGTCCTACGCCGGCACCGCGGAGGCCGGCTCCACCGTGCGCGTGACGGTGGATGGCGTCTTCGTGGGCACCACCGCGGTCTCCGGCGCGGGCACGTGGACCTTCACCACGGGCCCGGTGCTGGACACCGGCGCGCACACCGTCTCGGTGACGTCGGTGGACGCGGCCGGCAACAGCAGTCAGGCCACGGGCGTCGCCTTCAGCGTGGACCTCGTGGCGCCGGACACGGCCCTCACCGCGTCCGTCCCCGCCGTCACCTCCAGCCGCGAGGCCTCCTTCGAGTTCACCTCGGACGACGCCACCGCGACCTTCGAGTGCCGCTTCGGCTCGGGGGCCTTCGTCCCCTGCACCAGCCCGCAGGAGCGCACGGCGCTCGCGGACGGCACGTACACCGTCCAGGTGCGCGCGGTGGACGCGGCCGGCAACGTGGACCCCACGCCCGCCGCCTTCACGTGGACCGTGGACACCACCGCGCCGGAGACGTTCATCCGCTCCGGCCCCATCGCGGACGACGCGCCGAACCCCGCCACGTTCGACCTGGACTCCGACGAGACCGGCGTCACCTACGCGTGCAGCCTGGATGACGGCCCGTTCACGCCGTGCTCGGACCCGGCCCTCTTCACGGTGACGCCCGGTCCCCACACCCTCGCCGTGCGCGCCACCGACGCGGCGGGCAACGTGGATGACTCGCCCGCCACCTGGTCCTGGTCCGCGACCGATGACGCCGACAACGACGGCCTCACCGACGCGGAGGAGGCCCAGGCCGGCACCGACCCGCGCAACCCCGACACGGATGCCGACGGTCTCCCCGACGGCGTGGAGGTCCACTCCGGCCGCACCGATCCGCTGGATGACGACTCCGATGACGACGGCGTGCTCGACGGCAACGAAGACGCCAACCACGACGGCGTCACCCAGGCCACCGAGACCGACCCCACCCTCGCGGACTCCGACGCCGACGGCCTCACCGACGGCCTGGAGCTGGGCCTCACCGCGCCCCAGGGCACGGGCACCGACCCCGCCCACTTCGTCGCGGACGCCGACCCCGCCACCACCACGGATCCGCTCAAGGCCGACACCGACAACGGCGGCGTCTGGGACGGCATCGAGGACAAGAACCACGACGGCAAGGTGGACTCCGGAGAAACCCACCCGCTCGACGCCGCCGACGACGTGGACGCGGACGGCGACGGCGTGGACAACGCCACCGAGCTGGAGCTGGGGCTCGACCCGTTCAACGCCGACACGGACGGCGACGGCCTCACGGATGGCATCGATGGCCTGGTCGACACCGATGGGGATGGGCTCATCGACGCGCGGGACACCGACAGCGACAATGACGGGCTCACCGATGGCGAGGAAGACGTGAACCACGACGGCATCACCCAGGCCACGGAGACCGACCGCCGCCAGGCAGACACGGACGCGGACGGCCCCGAGCGCCGCGACGGCCTCGAACGCCGCGCCGGCCGCGAAGACCTCGAAGCAGGACGCCCCCCCGGGGCGGCATGCGCTCGAAGCCCGCGACGCGGCCCGCTCCGGAGCGCGTGCCGCAGGAGGATCCATCCGTGAACGTGCCCGAGCATCCGGGGTGCCGCGTGGACGCGCGCTTCTCCGGGCTGTGGCCCCGCGTGAACGCCGTGACGTTCCACCCCACCACGCTGGAGGAGCGGGCGGCGTTCTCCAGGCTCATCCCCGCGCTGCTGACCGCCGCGCCGGGGCAGAAGGACGTGCCCCCGGAGCTGACGAACGTCGCCGCGTCCGCGGGCTTCTTCCTGGAGACCTGGACGACGCCGCGCGACACCTTCTGGGTCCTGCGCGAGCGCACGGACAACCTCCACGGCGCGGGCGCGTATGTGATCCGCACGGGCGAGGCCACCGACGACGTGGTGCAGGTGCCCCACCCCTACTTCGACATCGGCACGGAGGACATCGGCGCCAGCCTCTTCTCCTGCCCGCCGGAGGGCCGCGCGCCGCGCCTGCTCATGACCGCCACCGCGCACCGCTACAGGGGCACGCCCGGTGAGACGCCCGAAGACCCCGAGCACCCCGCCGACGTCGCGCACAACCCGGAGCACCTCTTCCAGACCGTGACCGACCTGGCCGCGCGCCAGCTCCCCGCCCCGCGCGTGGTGCAGCTGCACGGCTTCGGCGAGTCCAAGGTCCAGAAGGGCCGCTCGGAGCTGCTCGCGGCCGTGGTGAGCGACGGGACCCGCAAGCCCGGCAGGTGGGCCCGCAAGGTGGCCGCACCGCTGGAGGAGTCGCTCGGCCCTGGAGTGAAGCTGTTTCCGGACGGGGTGCGGGTGCTCGGTGGGACACAGAACGCGCAGGCCCGCCTGCTCCAGGCCTACCCGCTCGCCCGCTTCCTGCACCTGGAAATGTCATCCCGTACGCGCAAAGCGCTGGCGAGCCCGGCGCGTGTGGACCGGCTGGCCCAGATTCTGTTCGCACCCTTGGAGGACTGAGCGCCGATGTTTCCTGTTCGACGCCGCGCCCGTTACACCCTGCTCGTGGGAGCGCTCGCGGCGCTGCCCGTCATCGCGCAGCCCGCCGTTTCCCAGCCGTCCGTCATCGCCCGCAGCGAAGAGGGCATGACGTGGCGGCCGCGCGCCCTCCGGGGCCCGGTGGCGCTGGAGGACCTGCGGGGCCACGCGCCCTACGTGCCCTCCGGCGTCCCCCAGGTGGCGGGCGCGATGGAGGTGTCCGCCCAGAAGGGCGCCGCCGTGTGGCTGGGCCCGCTGGACGTGGTGCGCGTCACCGGCCCCGCCGGAGCGCTGCGCTTCACCCGCGTGCCGCTGTCGGAGGGCGACGAAGCGCCCGAGCTGCGCGTGGAGGAAGAGGGCGTGTCGGAGCGTCCGGGCCGCTGGTACCTGGCGGAGCCCATGGGCGCCGGCAGCATCTGGTGGATCACCGCGCCGAAGAACGCCCGCATCGTGGTGGAGCGCCCGGAGCACACGTCCTCGGCGCGCACCGAGGAGCGGATGCGCGACGCGCTCCTCAAGTGGGTGGACGGCAAGGGCCCGCGTCCGGCGCTGGCGTTCGACGCGGCCACGCGCGCGCGGCTGGACGTGGACGCGGCGCTGGAGGCGGAGCTCGTGAAGGACGAGCCCGCGTCCTCGCCCTTCCGGACCGCGGTGCGCGACTGGCGCAAGGCCGCGGCGCTGCGCGAGTGGGCGCTGGTGTCGCCCCTCTACGGTCAGGCGGTGCGCGTGGAGCGTCCGCGTCCCGCCGGCACGGAGGTGGTGCTGGAGGGGATGGACGCGCCGTGGGTCCGCCCGGAGGTGAAGGGCTCGGTCTGGGCGCTGGAGCTGGAGGGCCCGGGCGTGTTCTCGCTGGAGGCGCGCGCCGTGCTGGGAAATGGCGCGCCCGCCGAGGCGCCGGCGGTGGAGGTCTACGGCGTGGGCGGGGTGCTCGCGCAGGCGCAGCTCACGCCGCAGCCGCG
>NZ_JBKGHJ010000143.1:0-17159 GCF_046520365.1 Corallococcus sp. 4LFB | reverse complement strand
CGCGCAGGGTCCGGCAACGAGCCCGCGCGCACGGAGGCGCTGCTCGCCGTGCGCCGCGCGTGGCCCGGGAGCTGGGCGTCGACGCGCAGGAGGTGGAGGCCGTCTTCCGCGCCGTGCTGGGCAGCGGCCTGCGCTGACGGGGGCGTCAGCGGCGGGACAGGCATGAGCTGCCCAGGGTCCGTGACCTCCAGCGAAGTGGATGCTGGCGGGTCGAACACCGGGGGGCGGCCCTTCTGTCACCCGGCTCCCCGTCCCCTCTTGAGCAGCCGTCACCGGCACGGGCTTGAATTCACCGCTCGGGATTCAGGGTGGAGATGGCGCTGTTTGTGGACCCAATGCGTTTGATCAACTTCTGGAGCCACTGCATGAAGAAGGCCGCACTGCTGACCTGCCTGCTCGGACTGCTGGGAGCACTCCCGGCCGCCGCCGCTGAACTCAAGGACGTGTTCGGCAAGGAAGTGCCCATCGGGCAGGGCCGCCCCACCCTGGTGCTCTATGCCAACAAGAGCACCCGGGAGGAGCTGCGCCAGCATGCCTCCCAGTTCCTCTATGACGTGCGCCAGAAGAAGCCCATCGTCGTCATCCACGTGGACCTGCGCGACGTCCCGGGCCTCTTCAAGGGCATGGCGCGCGGGGAGCTCCGCAAGAGCCACGACGAGTCGCTCTCCGCCATGAAGGACCTGTTCCGTGAGAAGGGCGAAGCGCCTCCCCCGGAGCTGGACTCCTCGCTCTACATGGTCGCGGACTCCAAGGGAGAGCCGCACAAGGCCATGGGGCTGGAGAAGGGCTTCGGCCGCGTGTTCGTCCAGGTGCTGAGCATCTCCGGGCAAGAGGTCGCACGGGGCGCCTTCTCGGACGGCACCCGGAAGTTCAGCCAGGCCATGGTCGCGGCGCCCAGCGTGGCGTCTCGCCAGCCCTGACTTCACGGGAGTGGACCCCAGCGCAGCCGTCCACCGGCACCCCGCTCTCCAGCAACTTCATCGCGGTGGTGTCTGGCAACGCCACGCTGTAGCGCGTGACACCTTGACGTGAAACATGACGGGCTCCGGGTACGGAGACGAGCAGGCGCTTGGGCTATCCTCGCGCCTCCCCGCTTCCACCCGGAGTTTCCATGCACACCGAGTCCCCGCGCAGCGCCCGCTCCCTGAAGGCCGTCACGTTCCTCCGCGTTCCCGTGCTGCTCGCAATGGGCATGATGACGATGGGCAGCGGCCTGGGGAACCCGGGCTGTAACAGCGGCCCCTCCGAATGTGAGGACGGTTGCGCCATCGCGGGCTCCTATCACCTCCAGTTCACGGACAGCTCGCCTCCCAGCGCCGACTGCGAGGCCTTGGGGCTGGGACTGCCCACGGGCCCGCTCGTGCTGGCCTTCGACAACCCTACCGTCACGACGACACTCAATGACGTGGAGCTGACCGGCCTCTACTTCGGCGAGCACAGCCTGAGCCTCAACCTCTACGGCAACCGGCTCCTGCCGGACGACAAGGGCTTCTACTCCGTCCGTCTCGAGGCGAAGGTGCTGGCGCCCGCGCCCGACAAGGCCTCGGCCCCCGCGAGCATCGAGGGCGAGTATGAGTTGGCGGTCCACCCCGCAAGTGACGCCGGCATCCCTGAGTGCCTCATCCAGCGGAACTTCACCGCGACGCGGTAGGGGTTCCTCCGCGTGGGCCTCGGGCCCACTGCGGGTGCGGTAGGTTCGGGGCCATGCGTACCCCCCTCATGGCCTCGCTGCTGTTCCTGATGATGTCTTCGCCAGCCCGGGCCGCGGTGCCCGCCGGCTTCGTGGAAACCAGCCAGTCGTCAAACCAGCTGACCCCGGCGACGGGCATGGCGTGGGCCCCGGATGGTTCGGGGCGCCTGTTCATCACGCTGAAGAACGGCGTGGTGCGCACGGTGGCACTGAAGGACGGCGTGCTGGAGACGCAGCCGAGCACCTCCACGCTGGTGACCCGCACGTTCGCCACGGAGCCCTCGGTCCACACCAACAGCGAGTGCGGGCTCATCGGCATCGCGTTCGACCCGAACTACGTGGTCAACCGGTACGTCTACTTCTTCGTCACCGTCTCCGCGTCCGAGCAGCGCATCGTCCGCTACACGGACTCCAACGGCACGGGCATCGCGCGCACGGAGCTCGTCACGAAGCTGCCCACGAACGGCCAGAACCACGACGGCGGCGGGCTGGGCTTCGGCCCGGACGGCAAGCTCTACTGGGCCATTGGCGACCTGGGCAACGGCACCGGCGTGGACGCGGACCTGACGTCGCTGGCGGCCAAGGTGGGCCGCGCCAACCTGGACGGCACGCCCGCCAATGACAACCCGTTCAACGACGGCGTGGGCCCCAACAACGAATACATCTGGGCGCGCGGCCTGCGCAATCCGTTCACCTTCACGTTCCAGCCCACCAGCGGGCGGCTGTGGGTCAACGGCGTGGGCACGAACTACGAGCAGGTCTTCGTCGTGAGCCGGCGCAGCCACGCCGGCTACGACGACTACGAGAACAACCAGCCCGTCACGGCCGACTCCATCACCCCCGTCATCAAGTACCGCACCAATGGGGTGGAGACGCGCAACGTCACCGCCACGGGCGCGGTGCGCAGCGGCGGCGTCACCACCTTCACCACCACGGGGGCGCACGGCTTCCGCAAGGGGGAGCAGCTCACCCTGGAAGGCGTGGGGGACACGGGCTTCAACGGCACCTTCTACGTCGCCAGCGCCAACAACGCGCCCGGCACCACCACCTTCACGGTGGACCAGCCGGGCCTGCCGGATGCGACGAGCGGCGGGGGCACCGCGACGACGCAGGCCCTGGGCGGCTCCATCACGGGCGGCACCTTCTACGACGCGACCCTCTTCCCGCCGGAGTACCGCGGCAACTACTTCTTCGGCGACTTCAACTCCGGCCAGCTGACGCGCGCCACGCTCGCGGCGGACGACTCGGTGGCGACGGTGGACGCGTGGGGGACGGGCTTCAGCTCCAACGTGGACCTGAGCGTGGGGCCGGACGGCGCGCTCTACGCGCTCGGGTACACCACCGGCGTCGTGCGGCGGGTGGCGCCCGCGGCCACCGGCCAGAAGCTGGTCGTGTCGGGCCTCCACCTGCGCCTGATGGAGGGAGGCCGCGCGGCCTTCACCGTGCGGCTGGCCCAGGCGCCGACGGCGCCCGTGACGGTGCGCGTGGACCGGGCCCTGGGCGGCTCCGAGGACCTGCGCCTCGTGGGCGGTGACACCCTCACCTTCTCTCCGGAGGACTGGAGCACGCCGCGGGCCGTCGTGCTCGAGGCGGCGGAGGACGAGGACGCGGACGCGGACGTCGCCACCTTCAACGTGTCGTCGGAGGGCCTGGAGAGCGAGCCGGTGGTGGCCACCACCATCGACAACAACTCGCCCCGGCTGGTGCTGTCCACCGCCAGGCTCTCCGTGCCCGAGGGAGGCACCGCCCCCTTCACCGTGGCCCTGTCCGCGCGCCCCTCGTCGAGCGTCACCGTCACCACGGCGCCCACCCAGGGAGACGCGGACCTCAGCGTGGCCTCCGGGGCCACGCTCACGTTCACCGTCTCCAACTGGAGCACGCCGCGGACCGTCACGCTCCAGGCCGCGCAGGACGCGGACAACGTGGACGGCGTGGCCACCATCACGGTGGCCATGCCGGGCCTGGACGCGCGCACGCTGGAGGCCGTGGAGGCGGACGACGAGCCGCTGGCGCCCGCCCTCTCCTCCACCCCCGTCACCACCGCCGTGGTGGGGGTCGAGTACCGCTACGACGTGGAGGCGGTGGGCCGGCCCGCGCCCACCTATTCGCTGGAGGGCACGGTGCCGCAGGGCATGAGCATCGACGCGGCCACCGGCCTCATCACCTGGACGCCTTCCGCGCTGGGCACCGTGGACGTGCGCGTGCGCGTGGCCAACGGCGTGCCGCCGGACGCGGAGCAGGCCTTCAGCCTCACCGCGAAGGCGGATGAGGCGCCGCGCGCCGTCCTCACGCGTCCCACCCAGGGCGAGCGCGTGTCCGGCGCCACGGCGGAGTTCTTCGGCGACTGCGTGGACGACGTGGGCTGCACCCGCGCCGAGTTCTACGTGGACGGCACGCTGGAACACACAGACATCCGTTCGGACAACCACTTCCACTTCGGTGGCGAGCACAACCGCTGGGACACCACGGGCCTGGCGCCGGGCCCGCACACCGTGCGCTTCGTCGTGGTGGACGCGAACGGAGCCCAGGGCGAGGCCACGGCGACGGTGTGTGTCGGGGACGGGAGCTGCGAGCCGGATGCCGGCACCGACGCGGGCACGGGGAACACGGACGGGGGCACGAGTCAGCCTCCGCCCGGGGACGACTCCGGCTGCGGCTGCGGCGCGGCCCCCGTGGCCCCGCTCGCGTGGCTGGCGCTCGTCGCGCTGGCGACCCGTCGCAAGCGGTCGCGGGCGGAGTGAGCACATATTCGCGGCAGCTGACCGCACGGTCAGTCCGGCAGCCCACCATCCCGAGGAGCCATGCCCGCATTGCGACGGACCTGCACCCTCTTGTTCTTACTGGCCCTGGGATGCGCGGGCCGTCGCCTCTACTACCTGCGCTCCGAGCTGCCCATCCTGGAAGGTCGGTTCGACCTCGCGGTGGCCCCTGGGCCATGGCCGCACGAGAACGTCCCGACCGTCGTATCGGACTCAGACACGATTCCGGATGACCTGGTGCTGCCAACGCTCCGAGCCCTGATGGCCTTGCCGGGAGCGGCGGACGCCTGCGACCCGAACACCGGCGGTCCACGGCCGGATGCGGCTGAATACTGTGTCGCCCTCTACAAGACGCCGCAGGACTGGCGTGTTTCATGGCCCATCCGCAACCTGCTGAAGGAGCGCAGCTCCTGCCAGCCTCCCTTTGGCGGCGTCGACGATGAGTCTTTTGGTCGGGGCGTGCCCATCATCGGCTTCGCGCACAACCACCCCTGCTCGACGCGCATGAGCAGTGACGACCTGACCCAATTCCCCGCAGTGAAGATGGCCGACGGGTTGTGGACGATGGTGTCCTATGCGGCAAGCCCGGATGGATTGCTGGCGCGTGATTCAAGGAACCGGTTGATCCCCGCCTGGGCCTGGCTCGCCACGGGTCACAAGGACGAGCCCCGCTTCTACAAGTGGAACCCCGCAGGGGAAGTCTTCCAGTGGAATGAGGACACGGCGCATTGGGACTTCCAGGCCAACTGTCAGCCACCAGAGGCTTCCGGCATGCGCAGCCCCCGCATGCTGCTGCCTCGCTGCTCGCCCGAGTTGAAGTGGTAGAAGTTCCCTGGAGCCTGTCCCCATGATGAGACTTCCCCACCACGTCCTTCTCATGACGCTCCTGCTGGATGGAGGCACACCTCCCGCCCCTTCCGGCACCGCCACAAGGGATGGGGGGAGCCCCGTGTCCTCCGCCGTTGCGGCAAACGCCGACGGAGGCACCACCCCTCGCGCGCCTCTCGTCGCGGAGGGGATTGAGTGGCCTGAGGACCTGCGCCCCCTGGCAACGTTGGATGGCCCGGCGATCCTCGCCGCCCATGCGGCCCTGCAGCGGCTGCTGGCGAGCTTTCCCAAGGAGTATGCGAAAGACTGTTCGTATACCGCCAAGGCCATGGAGGTCTCCGTCGCCCAGCACGGCGGTCTGTATTTCGTGCAGATCAACCGGCGCGTCGAGAAGTGCGGCTGGGCGGCACCTGGATTCAATCCCTCCGCGCACTGGTACGAACTGTATGCCGTATCGCCAGAAGGGAAGGTCCTGGCGCGGTACCCCTACCACCCCTGACCGTGAGGGCTACGGGCTGAGGCGCTTGAAGTAGAGGACCGTGGGGTGCAGCTCGCCGTCGGTGTGCCGCGCCCAGTCGGGAATCTCCCCGGCGCGCTGCCATTGGCAATGCTGGTAGACGGCCTCCGCCTGCGAGCCCGCCAGCGTGTCGAGCACCAGCAGGGTGCGCCCCTGCCCCCGGGCGAACTGCTCCAGCTCCTGGAGCAGCCGTGACGCGAGCCCCTTCCCCCGGGCCCGCGAGTGCACGAGCAGCTTCTGCACCTCCGCGCGGTGCAGCCCGTTGGGACGCAGGGACGGCGCGAGCTGCACGGTGCCGTCGATGCGCCCGTCCACCTCCGCGACCCAGAGCACCAACCCCGGCCCCAGCGCCGCGAGGACGCCCCGCCAGTACTCCACCGCCGCGTCCAGCGAGAGCGGCGGCAGGAAGCCCACCGACGCGCCTCCCTCGACGGAGTCGATGAGCAGCTCGGCCAGGGCCCGCTGCTGCCCGGGGGTCGCCTGTTCGAGTCTCCGGATGGAAATCATCCGCGCCAGTCTAGCGGCTCACGGCGCGGCCGGCTTCAAGGGCTTCGGCGCGGGCGTGACGCGGGCGCCGGTGAAGCGCAGCAGCTCGTCCATGAGGACGCGGCGGCCCCGCTCCGGCCGCTCCAGGTGCACGAAGTGCGTCGCGCCCGGCAGCACCACGGCCTTCACGCTGGCCGCGTGGTTCAGGTGCTCCTGGAGGCGCGTGACGTCCTCCGGCCGGCTCCAGAAGTCGTGCTCCGCGCGCACGAGCAGCACCTTCGCCGTGATGGAGGCCCCGTCCCAGAGCTGCCGGCCCGTGGCCAGGTAGAAGCTGTCCTCCAGCGCCCCGGTCGGCGCCCGGAAGGCGAACGGCGTGCGCGAGGGCCCCAGCGGATCACTCGCGAGCGCCTCGCGCTGGAACGACGCGGCCACCTCCGGGTCGCGCCACTTCGCCCGCTCCGCCTCCTCCGCCGGGAGCTGCCGGTCCCACACCGCCATCAGCGACGCGCCCGTGTTCCACCGGTAGGCGCCGATGCCCTCCGCGTTGAACCGCCCCGGCCGCTTCGGATCCTCGAAGTCCGTGCCCCTGCCCAGCACCTTGTGCTCCGCGCTGCCCGCGTACAGCGCGTTGAGCATCACCAGGTGGCTGACGTCGTCCGGGTGGAGGCTGGCGTACATGCCCGCCCAGTGCCCGCCCGTGGCCCACCCCACCAGCCCCACGCGGCGCTGCCCCGTGCGCGCCTTCACCCAGGCCACCACCGCGTGCACGTCCTGGACGACCTCGTGCGAGCCCACCAGGGGCCGGCCCTTCGCGGGCGTGCTCATGGCCAGGGCCGCGTGGAGCCGCCATAGCCGCGCGCGTCCATGAGGTACACGGCGTGCCCCGCCCGAGCGAGCTCCGCCGCGAGGGAGCCGCCCTCCACCGGCAGGTCGAACGAGGCCCGCCCCGGCACCCGCGCGCCGTGCAGGAGGATGAGGGGCGCGAGGTTCGCCACCTGCATGCCGGAGTCCTTCACCTCGCGGACGGACACCTCGATGCCCTCCTCCGAGGGCACCAGGAACTCCGCGCGCGTCACCTCCGCCCGCGCGCCCGCGCCCCACAGCACGCCCAGCAGCATCAGGGTCCGGACCACGGCCGCGCCTTCGCGATGCATGCCCACCTTGCCTCCCGCTTCCGACGTCCGCGCGGATCCTGCCAGGAGGCCCGCACGGACACACCTCCCGCCACCGGCCCCCATGCAACGCTTGCCGTCCGTGCAAGCCTTGCCGGCCCCCGGGCGCCAGGGACAGGCAAGGCTTGCCGTCCCTCGCGGCCCGCGCCGCCGCGTCCCCGGGAGCGAGGCCTTGGCATCCCGGTTGCTCATGCCCCGTCACGTTCCCCGCTGGCGACCCGGCCGGGACGAACCCCGGCCAGCAGGACGCGTCGCTGGCATTTCCCGAACGCAGAACGGAGACCCGACATGACCCTGAATCACTTCGCGCGGAAGCTGTTGCTGGCGGCCCCGCTGTCCCTCTTCGCGGTGGGCTGCGGTGGCGACCCGATGATGGACGAGGCCCTGACGAACGAGGCCGCCCCGGCCGAGGCCGCCGCCGAGACCGCCGCCCCGGAGGACGCGTCCCTGGCGACGAGCGAGCAGGGTGTCGCCTGGGCGGGACCTACTGGTGGGGCACCTCCGCCAACGGCCTGACCTCCACGGCCATCGGGACCTCCACGAACCGGACCTGCTTCCTCACCGGCGTCCAGGGCAACCTGAAGGGCGCCAGCTGGGCCGGCGTGGGCGTGTACCAGTACGCGGGCAACTGGCAGATCTTCGTCAACCAGAGCAACGGCAAGGCCCTGAGCTCGGGCGTCCAGTGCATCAACACCGCCACCAACCGGACCCCGGAGATGGCCTGGTACGACGGCCAGGCGGCGAAGCTGCTGGGCGCGGTCACCTCCGCGCGCCGCTGCTTCCTCACGCAGGTGGAGGCCGCGGGCGGCTTCACGGCCAACGCCGACTACGCCCGCGTCTGGAATGACGGGTACAACTGGTACCTGGGCGGCAACCTGGGGGCGTCGGGCGGCGCTCGCGCCCTCTGCGTGGACGTCCCCTCGGACCAGGGCGGCTGGCTGTGGATCGCGGGCAACCCGGGCAGCTTCACGCACAACCTGGCCTACAACCCGGGCGGCGTGGCCTGCATGCTGTCCGGCATCGGTGGCAACTTCAGCACCAGCAACTACACCGACGGCGTGTCCATCGACTACAACAGCGGCACCCGCTACTGGGAGATGACCGTCTCCAACAGCAAGCGCGGCTGGGGCAACTGCGTCAAGTAGTCCCGCGGCCCTGAGTGCGGGAGGCCGGGCTCCAGGGGGAGGCCCGGCCTTCACGTCACCTCGCGAGGGTCGCGAGGGTCCGTTTCGCACGGGGAGGTGGGGGTCCTGCGCGAAACGGATGGCGCGGCGCCCGCGCGTGTGGTGTCACCCTCCCGCCGGGCACACCTTGCACCGCCCGCGCTGGAGGTCACCCACGCCATGCAGGACGTTGACATCAAGACCGCGGATGGAGTGATGGACGCGAAGCTGTTCCAGCCGGAAGGCTCCGGCCCATGGCCCGCGGTCATCATGCTGACGGATGCCTTTGGCGTCCGGCCCATCTTCGAGGACATGGCCCGGCGCCTGTCCAATTCCGGCTTCGTCGTGCTGCTTCCCAACGTGTTCTACCGGGAAGCCCCCGCGTCGAAGCTGGAGCTCAAGGGCACCTTCTTCGACGAGGCCTTCCGCAAGCGCATCTATGCCCTCATCGGCACGCTGACGCCGGAGCGCCTGAAGGCGGACGCGGGCGCGCAGCTGGACTTCCTCTTGCGCCAGCCCTTCGTGAAGGGCCCGAAGGCGGGCGTGGCCGGCTACTGCTTCAGCGGCGGCATCGCCGTGCGCATGGGCGCGGACTTCCCGGACCGCATCGCCGCGGTGGCCTCGTCGCACGGCGGACGGCTGGCCACGGACGCGCCCGACAGCCCCCACCGCCTGGTGGGCCAGGTGAAGGGCGAGCTGTACTTCGGCCACGCGGACCAGGACAACGCCATGCCCGCGGAGGCCATCCGCACGCTGGAGGCGGCGCTGAAGGACGCGGGCGTGAAGCACCGCTCGGAGCTCTACCCCGGCGCGCAGCACGGCTACGCGGTGCCGGGCACGCCCCAGTTCAACGCGGAGGTCGCGGAGACGCACTGGGGCCGCATCGAGGACCTGTTCAGCCGCACGCTGAAGGCCTGAGCGCAAGCCGGATGTCCGCGACGCGCCAGCGACTGCTCTCCATCTTCGGCGGCTCGGTGGGCAACCTCATCGAGTGGTACGACTTCTACGTCTACTCGGCGTTCTCGCTGTACTTCGCGCAGGCGTTCTTCCCGGACGCGGACCCGCTGGTGCGGCAGCTCAACACCGCCGGGGTGTTCGCGCTGGGCTTCCTCATCCGGCCGGTGGGCGGCTGGCTGATGGGGCTCTACGCGGACCTCCGGGGCCGCAGGTCCGCGCTGACGGTGTCCGTCACGCTGATGTGCCTGGGCTCGCTGGTCATCGCCGTGTGCCCCACCTACGCGCGCATCGGCGTGATGGCGCCCGTGGTGCTGATACTCGCGCGGCTGCTCCAGGGGCTCTCCCTGGGCGGCGAGTACGGCACCAGCGCCACCTACCTGAGCGAGGTGGCCACCTCCCGCCACCGGGGCTTCTACAGCTCCTTCCAGTACGTCACGCTCATCCTGGGGCAGCTGCTGGCCACGCTGACGCTGCTGGTGTTGCAGCGGCTGCTCCTGACGGGCCCGCAGCTGGAGGCGTGGGGCTGGCGCATCCCGTTTGGCATTGGGGCGGCGCTGGCCATCTTCGGCTTCTACATGCGGCGCAACATGGTGGAGACGGAGGCCTTCACCCGCGAGGCCGCGAGGCCGCCCGGGCACCACCCCATGCGGGAGCTCTTGCGCCACCCGAAGGAGCTCGCCGTCGTGGTGGGACTCACGATGGGCGGCACGCTGGCCTTCTACACGTACACCGTCTACATGCAGAAGTTCCTGGTGAACTCCGTGGGGCTGACGCGGGACGAGGCCACGCTCATCTCCGCGGGCTCGCTGTTCCTCTACATGCTGCTCCAGCCGGTGCTGGGCTTCGTCTCCGACCAGGTGGGCCGCAGGCCGGTGCTGATGGGGTTCGGCGTCCTGGGCACGCTGTGCACCGTGCCGCTGCTCACCGCGCTGACGCGGACGAAGGACGCCTTCACCGCGTTCCTGCTGGTGCTGGCCGCGCTGGTCATCCTCTCCGGCTACACGTCCATCAACGCGGTGGTGAAGGCGGAGCTGTTCCCCGCGCGCATCCGGGCGCTGGGCGTGGGGCTGCCCTACGCGCTGACGGTGTCCCTCTTCGGCGGCACCGCCGAGTACGTGGGCACGCGCCTGAAGCTGGCCGGGCACGAGGCGTGGTTCTTCTGGTACGTCACGGCCTGCATCTTCTGCTCGCTGCTCGTCTACACCGTGATGCCGGACACCCGGCGCCACAGCCGCATCGACTCGTGCTAGACGCGCGCGTCCATGACGGCTCCACTGCTGACGCTGCCCCTGCTGCTCCTGCTGGGACAGCCCCCCGAACCCACGCTCACCGAAGCGCCCTTCCAGGCGCGGCTGTCGTTCCAGGCCCTCGACGAGGACATCGACGCCGACGGCTCGGGCACGTCCTTCCACGCGGCGCTGGAAGGCCATACGCCGGAGCTTGCTTCGGGCCTGCGCGCGGAAGCCACGCTGTCGTTCTTCCTCTCCACGGCCCTGACCCAGGGCATTGCCTTGCAGGACTTCGGCAGCAACCTCCGGCTGCGCTACCGGCCCTCGGGATGGGAGGCGGGAGAGGGATTGACCGTGGCGGTCCACCCCCTGAGCACGTCGCGGCTCTACATGGGCTTCACCTGGCCGGTGAGCTGGGAGCGACAGGCCTTTGCCCGCCGGACCGGGAACGAGTCCGCGCTGGAGCTGCGCCTGTCGCGCCGGCGATGGGACGCGTTCGTGGCGCTCAAGTCCGCGCGCGTGACCGATGACCTGCTGCTGGAGGCCCCCCGCCAATATGCCCTGCTCGCGGGCGGCTTCCTGGACGTCACACCCGAGCTGCGGCTGGCCCTGAAGGGCACCGTGCTCGACCGGGGGCAGGTCCCCGTCGCCGGCAACGTGGGGATCGAGCTGCATGTCCCCGTGCGCGGGGCCTCGCTGGGCGCGCTCTGGCACCGGGGCGAGCCCGTGGGGAACAACGTCGACCTGACGCTCTACTCGGGCGACCCGACGTTCTTCGAGCGCTTCTTCCAGCCGGAGACGTACCCGGGAGGCTTTGGCGCCTCCGTGTCGTTGGAGGGCAGCCTCGTGTCACAGGGGCTGCTGGCTCCCGACAGCAGTCTCCAACTGAGCACGCAGACGGCGGGAGCCGGGGCCCTGGAGGCGCGGGTGAAGCAGGGCTTCTGGCGGGCACACGCGCTGGCCTACGTCCGCACGCTCTCCTTCATCCAGGTCGACGTGCCCGGGTTCCCTCCGTACCGGGACTTCCTGAGCGACGCGGAGACGCGCGCGGAGGTGTCCGGAACGCTGAGCAGTGACTACCACCTCCAGGCCTGGGGCCTGACGCCCGGGCTGCTTGTGCGCGTTACCCGGCCCGCCTCGTTCCAGACCGCGCTGGCGGGCGTCCCGGGCCCCGCGCGCACTGCGGTGTTCCAGGGGCCCAACCAGCTCAACATCCTGCCGCGAGGCGTGGACCCGAAGCCGGTGGTGACGGCGAAGGCCACGGCCCGCTGGGACCTGGGGACCGTCGCCGGCGTGCTGGCGGAGGTCTCCTACACCCACGACCCGAACCGGACCGTGTTCGAGGACGACGTGACCGGCGTGGCCGAGCCCGTCCTCCAGCCCGCCAGCGAGGTGGGCGTCAACGTGCTCGTCCAGGCCCGCTTCTGACGCTGGGAGTCAGGAGGGGGTGATTGGCGTCCGCGCGCGGCCGGGTGCGAGGATGGCGCTCCGCCCACCATGCGCACTGCTTCCGCCCGTCCCCTCTCCGACGCCGCCGTCCCCGAATCCACCGTCGTTCCACTGGGCCAGGCCCAGGTCCAGCCCGCGGCCCGGCTCATGGCCCACGCCGCGGCCTGGCTGATGCTGGTGGGCCTGCTCACCGGCGGCTACGTCTCCGCGGCGATGACGGGCAAGGTGCCGGCGGATCCGCGCATGGCGCTCGCCGCGCACCTGAACGCGCTGATGGGCACGTTCTTCCTGCTGGGCGTCGCGTGGACGCTGCCCATGCTGCGCTACGGCCCCGTGGGCCAGCGGCGGCTGGCCTGGGCGGTCATCGTCGCCAACTGGGCCAACTGGGGCATCACCTGCGTGAAGGCGTGGCTGCGGGTGTCCGGCGTGGACCTCATCGGGCAGCCCACCAACGACGCCGTGTTCGGCGCGCTCACCGTGTCGGTGGTGCTGCCCGCGCTCGTCGCCGCCGGCGCGTGGGTGTATGGCTTTCGCCGCGCTGGAGCGCGCTGACGTCAGAAGGCCGTGCGCGTGAGCGCGATGTCCGCGTTCGCCCAGGCCGTCTCGAAGCACTTCCGCGCGGCGGCGGCCTCCGCCGTACGGCCCTGCCCCTTCAGGGACTGGGTGAGCCCGAAGAGGGCCCAGCCGTTGCCGGGGTTGCGGCGCAGGTCCTCCCGGTAGACGGCCTCCGCGGCCTTGTACTGCTTCGCGTCCAGCAGCGCCGCGCCCTGGTAGTGGCGCACGGGATAGAACCAGTCACTGGGCTCCGAGTAGGCCAGCCCATCCGCGGCGCGCACCGCGTCGGCCCAGCGCGACAGCGCGTCCGCGCGGCCCTGGCGCTCGGCGATGGAGGCGTCGAGCACGCGGGCCGCCACGTCCAGCACGTCCTTCGCCGAGTTGTTTCCGGCGGTCAGCGTGTCGGGGACGCTCGCGGCCAGCGTCACCAGCTCCTCGTGCTCCGCGCGCGCCTGCTTGAAGTCCCCCTTCGCGGCGAGCGCCAGCCCGTGCGCGTGCAGCCACAGCCCCGTCAGCACCGGGTACTTCGCGTCCGGCCGGGGCTCGTCGAGCAGCGCGTCGAAGCGGCCGAAGCGCACCATCGCGAGCAGCGGCTCCGAGGCGAAGAAGTCCATGCCGGGCATCAGCGTCAGCATCTCCGGCGGCAGGACGCCCGAGGACTCGCGCGCGGCGCGGATGGACTCCTCGCGCCGCCCCTCCATGGACGCGGAGAACGACAGGAAGCCCCAGTTGTGCGACAGGTACATCGGGTAGTACCCGATGGGGTCCACCCGGCGCAGATAGGCATTGTCCGCCTGGATGGCGCGGCGGTTGCTCTCCGAGGCGTCCGCGTACCGGCCCACCCGCTGGTAGATGTGCGCCGGCATGTGCACGACGTGGCCCGCGCCCGGCATCAGGCCCGGCAGCCGCTCCGCGGAGGGCAGCGCGCGCTCGGGGTGCTCCGAGGCCTCGACGACGTGGATGTAATAGTGATTGGCGCCCGGATGGTTCGGGGCGCGCGCGAGCACCGACTCCAAACGCGAGACGATCTCCCCCGTCCCCGGCTCCGGCTTGCCCTCCAGCGTCCACAGCTTCCACGGGTTGACGTCCATCAACGACTCCGCGAAGAGCACCTGCACGTCCATGTCATCCGGGAAGCGCTTCGCCACGTCGCGCATGGCATTGGCATAGGCCTGGGAGAAGGGCTTCATCTGCTCGGGCGTGCGGGGCTCCGGCCCTCCGTAGCGCCGGGACAGCGCGCCGATGAGCGCCTGCTCCACGGGGGACGCCGAGGGGGCGAGCGCCTGGGCGCGTTGCAGGGCGCTCCACGCGGTCGCGGCCCGGTCCGGCAGCATGGGGACGTTGTAGTTGGGCCCCAGCACCAGGGCGGTGCCCCAGAAGCACATGGCGCAGGACGGATCCAGCTGGGCGGCGCGAGCGAACGAGCGCGCGGCCTCGTCGTGGTTGAAGGCATACGTGAGCCGCATGCCCTGGTCGAAGAAGGCCTGGGCCTCGGGAGAGCGGGTGGTCACCTCGCGCTGGAAGTTCCCCAGGTCGTCGAAGAGGACGGCCCCCTGCGCGAGCGCCGTCATGCTCGAAAGGGCGGACGGATTGCCATGCGCTCCGTGCGCGGCCGGGCCTGCTTCCGGCGGGCGCGGGTCCTGCGCTCCGGCATGGGCCCCCGACGCCAGCAACGACGGGATGAGGATGAACAGGAATCGCGCGCGCATGGGGCCCCCCCGGCCTGCAATCTCAAGGCAACGGTGGGGGGTGGCCCCGCGCGCGGCAATCCAACCCGGGGAGGGTGTCAGTCCTGGCGGCGACACCCCTGCCCGGGGCCCTTGCTGACGGAGCGCCTACTTCTCCAGGTCGCCGACAATCTTTCCCAGCGGCGACGGCGTGCCCATGAACTTCTGGAACCGGCCGCGGTCATCCGAGCCCAGGTCGTAGTTCTCGAAGTTCGCGTCGTTCTTGTTCGCGCCGGGCCGGAAGCCCGAGTAGTCCTGGCGCGCGGGCAGCCCGTGCTCGGCGCGGATGGCGTTCTCCGTGGGGGCATTGGGCATGCGCGGCGTGGGGCGCAGGCCCACGGTCTCGAACTCCTCGCGCAGCTGCAGGCGCGTCTCCACGGTGTCCTTCATCGCGGCCGAGTGGTCGGGGTAGCGCTTGAAGACGTCCGCGTCGGAGTGCTTGCTCACCGCCAGCGGGCTCACCTGCGTGCCATTGGCGGCGCGCCAGGCGTGGACGGACTCGTGGCCCAGGCTGTTGAAGCGCTGGCCGGGGTCCTGCTCGTTGTAGTTGATGCGGCTGGCCTGGCCCGTACCCGCCTGGCCGTCTTGGCGGTACGCCGGGCGCAGGGACTGGAGCGTGCCGTCGTGGCGCGGGCGGTGCGACATGGGCATGGACTCGTTGCGGCCGGAGTAGATGTCCGCCACCGTCAGCGGCTTCTGCGGCGTGCCCGTCGCGCCGGGGTTCACGTGCGGCGTGCGGCCGTTGAGCTCCGTCAGCATCTGGTTGCCCACGGGGCGGCTCATCAGCTTGTTGGTGGAGTTGCGCGCGTCCTGCGTGAAGTCCGCGAAGTCCGCGCCGGACTGGCCGCTGTCACGGCGGGTCCGGATGCCCGGCAGGTCCGGGTGCACCACGCCGTGGTCCGCGGGCTTGAGGTTGTTCTTGCCGGCCTGCAGCTCCGAGGCCGTGGGCGCCTTCGGCTTCGACACCGTCTCCGGCTTCACCGTCTTGGGCGTCTCCAGCTTCGGGGGCGCGCTGGGGCTGCGCGTGCGGGAACCGGAGGAGAGGGACGGCACGGAGAAGGAGGAGGAGCGCAGCTTCATGGTGGGCCTCGGATGCGGAATGACGTGTGCCCATCCCTAGAGCAACCGCCGTGCCGCCCCCGGAGCGCCCTGGGGACGCAAGGCGTCCTCGTGATTCCAGGGGGTTGCCCCGCGCCCCGGGGCCCGGCCCTGATGACTGCCGTCAGGCGCCTGATGTCCGCTGTCACCAGGGGGCCCGGAGCTCCCGCGGCTCCTGTCACCCGCCCAGCTTCGTGAGCATGAACGCGGCGAGGAAGCCCGCGACCGTGATGAGGCCGGTGAGGTCGTGCGCCCCTTCGGTGGCCTCCGGCATCATCGTGTCCGCGAGCATGGCGAGGATGGCGCCAGCGGCCACGGCGGTGGTGCCCGCCACGACGCCGGGAGCAAAGCCCTGGAAGACGACGTAGCCCAGCAGCGACGCCAGGCCGGAGATGAGCGCGATGCCGCCCCACACGCCGAAGACGTAGCCCTTGGAGCGCCCGGCCTGCCGCATCCCCGCGGCGGAGGAGAGCCCCTCCGGGACGTTGGAGAGGAAGACGGCGACGACGGCCACGAGGCTCACGGCGCCCCCGGCGATGAGGCTCACCCCGATGACGATGGACTCCGGGATGCCGTCGAGCAGCGCGCCCACGGCGATGGCCAGGCCGCTGCCGCCGTGCTGGGCCTCCGAGGGCTGCTTTCCACTGGAGCGCTTGCGGTGCTTCGCCCCCTTGCGCGCGAGCGCGACGTTGGCCGCGCTGTAGAGGGCGGCGCCGGCGAGGAAGCCCAGCGCGGTGGGGACGAAGCCGCCCTGGTGGAAGGCCTCGTCCATCAGGTCGAAGGAGAGCGCGGAGATGAGCACGCCCGCGCCAAACGCCATCACGCTGGCGATGAGGCGCGCGGGCAGCCGGGCGGCATAGCCCACCGCCGCGCCGACGAGCAGCGCGCTCCCGGCGAGCAACCCCCACAGTCCGGCCTGGAGCCAGAGCGGCATCCCCTTCCCTTCCCCGTCCGCGCGTCCGGCCGGCTCAGCGCGCCTTCGCCTTGGAGCGCTTCACCTTGTTGGCCTGCCTGGCCAGGGCGGTGCGGGTGCTCTTGGGGAGCTTGGTGAGCGTGCGCTTCCGCTTGGCGGCGGTCGCGGCCTTCTTGATGTTCTTGCGCCCGGCGGCGCGCTGCTTGCTCGTGGCCATGGTGCTTGAAAGGTCCGCGCCCCTGGCCGCTCGTGCAATGAGGCCGCGTCCGCTCGCCTCGGTGGGCAGACGGACGGGCGGCGCTGGCTATAGTCGGAGGCCCGATGAAGAAAGCACGCACCGCGAGCCTCACCCTCGACGACTTCCTCCCCTATCGCCTGTCGGTCGCGGACAACGTGGTGAGCCAGCGCATCGCGCGCGTGTACGCGGCCGAGGACGGCCTCTCCACGCAGGAGTGGCGGCTCATCGCCGTCCTGGGCGAGGACGGGGAGCGCTCGCAGCGGGAGCTGGTCCAGCGCACGCGGATGGACAAGGTGCCGGTGAGCCGCGCCGCGCGCTCGCTGGAGGAGCGCGGCCTGGTGCGGCGCGCCACGAGCCAGAGCGACGCCGCTCCCGGCG